>NZ_JBZEGG010000002.1:0-269249 GCF_058313095.1 Pseudogemmobacter sp. TB195 | reverse complement strand
CCCCCCCCCCCCCCCCCCCCCCCCCCCCCCCCCCCCCCCCCCCCCCCCCCCCCCCCCCCCCCCCCTGCCCCCCCCCGGAAGCATCCCGGCAGAGCCGGGATGCTTCACCGCTGTCGCACCGCTGTCGCCCGGGCCTGAGCCGGGATTCAGGATCGGGCCGGCCGTCTGATTTCGGGGCAAATCTGCGGGCCAGATTTCATGCCAGTCTGTGGCACGGTCTGCAGGCCAGTCCACAGGCCGGAAAAGCGGGGCATCCTGCGGCAGCAGCGGCGCGATTGCATCGCTGGTCATGACCAGCACCGGTTGTGCCATGGCGATGATGCGGGCCAGGCGCTCTGGCGGGTGATCCGGGTCGAGCGGCAGCCAGGCCGCCCCGGCCCGCAGGATCGCGATCAGCGCCACTGAGAGTTCCAGCGACCGTTCGATCGCCACGGCCACGATCCGTTCCGGCCCGGCGCCCCGCGCGCGCAACTTAGCCGCCAGCGCGGCACTCGCCACATCAAGCTGGGCGTAGCTCAGCCCTGTCGCACCGAAACGCAGCGCCGGCGCCTCTGGTGTCGCCTGCATCTGTGCAACAATCAGGTCGGTCAGCGTGGCGTCCGGCAGATCACAACGGCTTGCTGCCGATCTTGCGTCCTGCGCCGCGATCTCTGCCGGGCTGGCCGAGGGCACATCCCGCAGCCGCTCTGCCGCAAGTGCTCCTTCCAGGAAGGCCACCAGCCGCAATGCATGACCCTGTGTCTCATCTGGACTGTAAAGGCCTGGATTGCTGTCGGTCTCAAAAAGGATCCCCGCATCGGGATCGCCCCGGAAGGTAAAGGTCAGATCCTCGACCGCGCCTGCGCCCAGAATATGCAGCCTGCAGTCCAGCCCCGGGAAAACCGGAGGCCGGTCAAAGGGCTGCACATTGACCAGAGGCCCATGCAGCCGCCTTACCCCGCCAATCAGCCCCAGGTCGCGGCGCAGCTGTTCCGAGCGGTAAAGCCCGTGTTTGCGCGCCTCGCGCATCCGCCTCGCCTCGCTTGCAAGCCATTCCGCCAACGGGGCCTCTTCCTCAGGGCGGATCCGGTGCGGCAGGACGTTCATCGCCATACAGGGCAGGCGGGCGATCTTTCGTCCCATCCGCGCCATGAAGGGCATGCCGATCACCGCCTCGCCCCCGCCACCATCCACCCCCGACCAACGCGCGAGACAGGCGCCGGTCAAAGCGGTCAGCACATCGGGCCAGCCGAGGTCATGTTCCTCGGAAAACGCCGCCAGCCGTCTGGTCAGCGTGCCCGGCAGCCAGAGGCTTTCGCGGCGGAAATCATGGGCGCTGACGGCGCGTTCACCCGCAAGCGTGCCCGGGCTTGTCACCACCGGCGCGCCGGACATCTCTGCCTTCCACCAGGCCGCGTCCACCGCCCGGCGCGGGCCGGTGCGATAGGCCGCATCCTCGTCATCGGCGCGGATCAGCGGCGGGAAAGCCAGCGGCGCTGGCCCCGCGCCGGTCAGATGGCCGTAATGCTCGCCGATCCGGTTCGAGACCAGCACCATCCCATAGCCATCGGTCGCAAGGTGATGGATGCGCTCGTATAGAAACACCCGGTCGGGCAGCAGGAAGAGGGTGAAAGCCGCCACAGGCTCTGCCGCCAGATCCGTGGGGCGGGCGGTATCGGCCTGCATCTGGGCCAGCGCCGCAGCCACCGCATCGGGATATGCGGTCAGATCGACCTCGCCCAGAGCGATCTCGCCCGGGACAAGCCATTGTTCCGGCCCCTGCGCTCCGGCGCGAAAGCGCAGATGCAGCGCCTCGGTCTCCTGCACCGTCCGCGCCACGGCCTCGCGCAAGGCCGCCAGATCGACCGCACCGGTCAGTTCCAGATATTGCCCGGTGTTCAGGATCGGATTGGCCAGGTCAAGCGCCTGGAAATACCAGAGCCCCTCCTGCGCCTCGGTCAGAGGGCGCGTCTCCTGAACATCCCGGGTCATCTCAGCCAGCCGCCCGCAGGTGCGAGATCGCCTCCCACCATTCGCCGAGCGTAGCACTTTCGGCAAAGACCGCGAAATCTACCTTCAGCCCGGCCTGTTCCCAGGCGCTGACCAGCCGCATCAGCCGGAGTGAATCGAGCCCCAGATCGGGCAGGTGATCGTCATTGCCGATCTCTTCGGGCTCAAGGTCGATCAGCCGCGCGATGTCGGCCCGCATCTTTTCAAGGGTCACAGTCTCACCGGAAACAGTCATTTTGCGGCTTCTTCTTCCAGATAGCGCGCGCGCAGCTCGGCGCGCAGTTTGTTGCGGCTGATCTTTCCAACGGCGGTGGTGGCGAATTCCGTCACGAAAACCACCTCATCGGGCACTTTGAAAGCGGCAATGCCGCGGTCGCGGACAAAGGCCTTCACGGCGGCGGGCTTGGGCTGATCGGCGCCCGGGTTCATCACGATAAAGGCGCAGCTGCGCTCGCCTAAGAAAGCATCCGGGATCGAGACCACAACTGCGTCAAACACCGCCGGGTGGGCCAGCAGGTGATCTTCGATCTCTTCGGCCGAGATCTTTTCGCCGGCGCGGTTGATATGGTCGCCGGCGCGGCCCTGGACGACCAGATAGCCACCGGGCAGCTGCTTCACTATATCGCCGGTGCGGTAGAACCCGTCAGGGGTAAAGCTGCGGGCATTGGCTGCCGGTTCGTTGTGATAGGCGCGGATCGTATAGGGGCCACGGGTGTGGAGGTAGCCCGCCTCGCCCGGGGCGACCGGCTGGCCTTCATCATCCAGAACCAGCACCTCGTCATCCTCGCTGATCGGGCGGCCCTGCGTCGAGATGATGATCTCTTCCGGGTCATCAAGGCGGGTATAATTCACCAGCCCCTCGGCCATGCCGAACACCTGTTGCAGCGTGCAGCCCAGCGTGGGGCGCACCCGCGCCGCCGCTTCGGGGATGAATTTCGCGCCGCCCACGCCCAGCACTTCGAGGCTGGAAAGGTCATGCGTGCTTCCGGGGGCCGCCTGCATCCACAAAAGCGCCAGCGGCGGCACAAGGCCGGTGATGGTGACCCGCTCGGCCTCGATCAGTGGGAAGGCGGTGGCGGGCGCGGGGTTTGGACTGAGCACCACTTTCGCGCCCACTGACAGCGCCCCGAACACGCCCGGCGATGACATCGGGAAATTATGCGCGACCGGCAGGGCGCAGAGATAGACGCTGTCTGGGGTCAGCCCGCAGATCACCGCGCTTTCGCGGAAGCTGTAGATATAATCGTCATGGGTGCGCGGGATCAGTTTCGAAAGCCCCGTGGTGCCACCAGAAATCTGCATGAAGGCGACCCGGGACGGATCGGTCTCAGGCAGCGCGCCTGCGTCCTGATCTGATGCGCCCTCACCTGATGCGCCAAGATCTGCGAAGCTGGTGAATTCCTGCGCTTCGCCGATCACAATGACCTCGAGGCCTGCGGCCTCTTCGCGCAGCTCACGGGCGAGGGCGCGGTAATCAAACCCCTCCCAGCTGTCGGCGATCACCAGCGCTTTCGCATCCGAGCGGGCGATGAAATGCGAGATCTCCGTCCGACGATGCGCGGGCAGGGCATAGACCGGGATAAGCCCGGCCAGAAACAGGCCAAAGACCGAAGGAAAGAAGCCCGCGATATTCGGAAGCTGCACCACCACGCGCTCACCAGGCCGCAGGCCAAGCGCCAGGTAGCCCCGTGCCGCCTGCTCGGCGGCGGTCAGCAGATCCGCATAGCTGAGCCGGGTTTCCCCTCCGACCACGGCGATCCGTGGCCCGTGTTCAGCCGCGAGCCGGCGCAACAGATCGCCAAAGCTTTCGCCGCGCCAATACCCTTTCTCGCGGTAGCGGGCGGCAAGATCTGCGGGCCAGGTCTGGTGTGGCGCGGCAACTTCGGGAGTGGCGACATCTGGCAGGGCCACATCAGGACGGGCCACATCAGGACGGGGGGCTTCGGTCATGGCGCACCTGCGGAACAGTGACGGCGTTTTGCGGCATGTCCGGCGGGCCGGGATGACGCTCGTGGCGCCGGGATAAAGCCACCTGGAAAAATAGTCAACTTTACCTCTGGCGGTTGGCAGGTGCAGCATTATCCCTTAGGCGGTAAGAAAGGCGCGGCCAGAACCCTGAACGGAACACCCGCGCTGCGAGACCAGGTGAAACAGATAACGAGCATGACCCGGATGAGGCTCCCCCTGCGAGACACGCCCCGCGCCTATGGCAAAGTGACCCGTGCGCTGCACTGGTCGATCGCGGCCCTGGTGCTGTGGCAGTTCATGACGATGATCCTCAAGGTGGGATTTGGCGTCTCGCCTAGGGAAAGCGCCATTGTCGGCTCGCATGGGCCGGTTGGAACTGCGGTTTTCGTGCTGATCGTGATCCGGGTGGCCTGGGCTTTCGCGAATGCCGGGCGTCGGCCCGATCATGGGCGCGGGTTCATCGGCATCGCGGCCAAAGCCGGGCATGGCATCCTTTACCTGGTGATGCTGATCGTGCCGCTGGCGGCGCTGGCGCGGGCTTTCGGCTCGGGGCGCGGCTTTTCGCCCTTTGGCTTCCCGCTGTTTCCGACCCGCGAAGAGCCCATTGCCTGGATGGTCACTTTCGGGGATGCGGTGCATGGCGAACTGGGCTGGGTCTTTGGCGCGCTGCTGATCGGCCATATCGCGATGGTCGGCCTGCATGAGGCGATGTGGAAAGACGGCACGCTGGCGAAAATGGCCGGCAAAAAGGCCCTGCGTGACGGCTGAGGGCGCGCGGCCCGGGCGAGTAGGGCTTGCCCCGCCGCCGGATCTGCGCGACGCATGAAAGATGCGTATTCTCTGTGCCACCTCGGTCCGCGATGAAGGGCCCTATCTGATTGAATGGCTCGCCTGGCACCGGCTGCTCGGGGCGAGCGATTTTCTGATCGCCTCGAATGACTGTCGCGATGGGACCGACCGGCTGCTGGACGCCCTGGCCGAGGCAGGCGTGCTGCGCCATCTGCCGCAGCCGCCGATGGCCGCGCTGGCCTCTGCGAAAGGCAAAGCTGCCAGCGTGCAATGGCGCGCGCTCAAGGCGATCTGGGCCGGGCCGGAGCGCAAGGCCGCCGACTGGATGCTGATCTCGGATGTCGATGAATTCCCGGTGATCCATTGCGGCAATGGCCGCTTTGCCGATCTGATCGCGGCATTGCCCGAGGGGGCGGAGGCGGTGGCCCTGGCCTGGCGTCTGTTCGGTGCGGGCGGTATCGCAGGGTTCGAAGAGCGGCCGGTGACGGCGCAGTTCCTCCGATCGGCGCCGCCCGATATGATGCATCCGGTTGCGGCAACATTGTTCAAGAGCCTGTTCCGGCCAGCGGCGTTCCAGCGCCCGGGGGTGCATCGTCCACAGCGCCGCGCAGGGCAGGGGCCGGCAGCCTGGGTTGATGGCAGCGGCCGCGCGTTATCTCCCGTCCTGAGCCAGGATGGCCGCCTGTCCCTGATCCCGCTGACCGGCTATCGTGACCTTGCCGAAATGCACCACTATTCGCTGCGCTCGGCGGCGGCTTTTGTGGTGAAGTCAGATCGCGGCCTGCCCAATCGCAGCCAGAAAGAGATCGACCTGCATTACTGGGTCGAGCGCAATTTCAACAATCACGAGAATACCGCAGCTCTCGCGCTTGCCGCTCCGCTGGCTGAAGAGGTCGCCGCGCTGATGGCGCTTCCGGGGGTGGCCCCTTTACATGAAGCGGCGGTCGCCTGGCATCGCGCGCGCTTCGACCAGCTGATCCGGCAGGCCGGGAGCTATCGGCTCTGGGCGGCCTGCCTGCATGCGGCCGGCAGCCAGGCCCTTGGCCCCGCGGGCGATCTGCGTCTCCTGCAGCAATATCAGCGTCTGGCGAGCAACCCTGACGAAGCGGCCTGACGTCAAACGGGCCGGACTGAAGCGACCTTAGAGAGGGCGCCGGAGGATCCCGCCTCGCCGGTAAACCCCGGCAGATGCTGCCACAATCCGGCCCGATTTTCGCTGGCCTTCCGGCCTCTTTGTCGGTAGAGTTTCACATTACGGACCCGGGGGGACACCCGGGCCAGAGGCAGAAATTCGGTTTACCGATTTATCGAGGCGGCTCCCCATGACTGAGATGGTCTATGGTTCCTCACCCGTTGCTGTACGCGAGCCTGTGCTGCCGCGCTGGTGGCGTACGGTTGATCGCTGGACCATGTGTTCGGTTTTCATGCTGTTCGGGATCGGGCTGCTGCTGGGCCTTGCGGCCTCGGTGCCGCTTGCAAGCCGGAACGAGCTGAACCAGTTCTTCTATGTGCAGCGTCAGGCGATTTTCGGTTGTATCGCGCTCGTGGTGATGCTGGCGATTTCGACCATGTCGCCTGCGGTGGTGCGGCGGCTTGGGATCCTTGGTTTCGTGATCGCGCTGGTGCTTGTCATGGCGCTGCCTCTCGTCGGCCAGGATCACGGCAAGGGCGCCATTCGCTGGCTGTCGCTGGGCGGCTTTTCGCTGCAACCCTCTGAATTTCTCAAGCCCGGTTTCGTGATCGTCACCGCCTGGATGATGGCGGCGGCCCAGGATATCAACGGGCCACCCGGCAAGCTGATTTCCTTCGGGATCCTTGGGCTTGTGGTTGGTTTTCTGGCCATGCAGCCCGATTTCGGGCAGTCCGCGCTGATCGTTTTCTCCTGGGGCGTGATCTATTTCATCGCCGGAGCGCCGATGGTGCTGATTGCAAGCGTGATCGGCATTGTCGCATTCGGCGGCTTTACCGCCTATGGCGCGTCTGAACACTTTGCCCGCCGCATCGACGGGTTCCTGTCCCCGGATGTCGACCCGCGCACCCAGCTTGGCTATGCGGCAAACGCGATCCAGGAAGGCGGTTTCTTTGGCGTCGGCGTCGGTGAGGGCCAGGTGAAATGGTCGCTGCCCGATGCGCATACCGATTTCATCATTGCGGTCGCGGCCGAGGAATACGGCCTTGTGCTCGTCCTCGTGATCCTCGCGCTGTTCGGGATCGTCGTGGTGCGCTCGCTGGTGCGGCTGACCGCCGAACGCGACACTTTCACCCGCCTTGCCGGATCGGGCCTTGCCTGCATCTTCGGCGTCCAGGCCATGATCAATATGGGCGTTGCCGTTCGTCTGTTGCCCGCAAAGGGCATGACGCTGCCCTTCGTATCTTACGGGGGCTCTTCGATCATCGCCGCCGGGATCACGGTGGGGATGCTTCTGGCACTGACCCGCACGAGGCCGCGCGACCGGATGGCGGAACTCTTCGGGCGGAGGCGCTGATGGCGCCTTTGCTGCTGATCGCGGCCGGGGGCACCGGCGGACATATGTTCCCCGCCCAGGCCCTGGCCGAGGCCATGCTGGCACGCGGCTGGCGGGTGAAGCTCTCGACCGATGAGCGTGGCGCGCGCTATGCCGGCGGATTTCCCAAAGCGGTGGTTGTCGAGAAAGTGTCTTCGGCCACTTTCGCGCGCGGCGGCGCGGTGGCGAAACTGGCAGCGCCCTTCCGCATCGCGGGCGGGGTGATCGGGGCGGCGGTGAAAATGCTGTCCGACAAGCCCGCCATTGTGGTGGGCTTTGGCGGCTATCCGACCATACCTGCGCTGTCGGCGGCGTTCCTCTTGCGCCGGCCCCGGATGATCCATGAACAAAACGGCGTGCTGGGGCGGGTGAACCAGCTTTTTGCCAAACGCGTTGACCTTGTCGCCTGCGGCACCTGGCCGACCGCTTTGCCTGAGGGGGTCGAGGGCCAGCCTGTCGGCAATCCGGTGCGCGCGAGCGTCCTGGAACGCGCCGGCGCCCCCTATATCGAACCGGGTGACTACCCGATGAGCCTTCTGGTAATCGGTGGCAGCCAGGGCGCGCGCATCCTTTCGGATGTGGTGCCGGCGGCACTCGCTTTGCTGCCCGAGCGCCTGCGCGACAATCTGCGCGTGGCGCATCAGGCCCGGGCCGAGGATGCCGAACGGGCGCAGGCCGGCTATAACGAGGCCGGGATCCGCGCCGAGATCAGGCCGTTCTTCGACGATATTCCCCGCAGGCTTTCCGAGGCGCAGCTGGTGATCTCGCGGTCCGGCGCCTCGTCGGTGGCGGATATTTCGGTGATCGGGCGCCCTTCGGTGCTGATCCCCTTTGCTGCCGCGACGGGCGATCACCAGACCGCCAATGCGCGCGGCCTGGTTGACGCAGGGGCAGCGGTGCTGATCCCCGAGAAACTGCTTGACCCCGCCAGCCTGAGCGCGCAAGTCGCCGCCGTCCTCGGAAATCCCCGGGGCGCGCGGCAGATGGCCGCCAATGCGCTGAGCTGTGGCCGCCCGGATGCGACCGAAACTCTGGTGGCGCTGGTCGAAGAGCTCGCAGGAGATAAAAGATGAATGCCGCAACCAAACTCCCGCTGGAGCTCGGGCCGATCCATTTCGTCGGCATCGGCGGCATCGGCATGTCGGGCATCGCCGAAGTCCTGCTGACTTTGGGCTACCGGGTGCAGGGCTCGGACAGCAAGGCGTCGAAAATCACTGACCGGCTGGTGGCCCTTGGTGCTGAATTCCATGAGGGGCAGCGGGCCGAGAATATCGGCGAAGACGTCTCGGTCGTGGTGATTTCCTCGGCGATCAAACGCGGCAACCCGGAACTGGAAGAGGCGCGCCGCCGCAAGCTTCCCGTGGTGCGCCGCGCCGAGATGCTGGCCGAGCTGATGCGCCTGAGGTCAAACATCGCGGTGGCGGGCACCCATGGCAAGACGACCACGACGACGATGGTCGCGACTTTGCTCGACAAAGGCGGCTTTGATCCGACCGTGATCAATGGCGGCGTGATCCATGCTTACGGGTCGAACGCGCGGGCCGGTGCGGGCGAATGGATGGTGGTCGAGGCCGACGAGTCTGACGGCTCTTTCAACCGGCTGCCCGCGACCATCGCCATCGTGACCAATATCGACCCCGAACATATGGAGCACTGGGGCACCATCGAGGCTTTGCGCAAGGGCTTCCTCGATTTCGTCTCGAATATCCCGTTTTACGGCGTGGCGGTCTGCTGCACCGACCATCCCGAAGTGCAGGCGCTGGTCGGCCGCGTCGCCGACCGCCGGGTGATCAGCTTTGGCTTCAACGCCCAGGCCGATGTGCGGGCAGTGAATCTCAGGTTCGAAAAGGGCATGTCCTGCTTCGATATCCAGCTGCAAAACGAGGGCGAAGGCTCGGTTATCGAAGGCTGCGAGCTGCCGATGCCGGGCGACCACAATGTGTCGAATGCGCTTTCGGCGGTGGCTGTCGCCCGCCATCTGGGCATGAAGAAAGAAGAAATCCGCGCGGCGCTGGCGGGCTTTGCCGGGGTCAACCGCCGCTTTACCCGGGTGGGCGAGGTGAGCGGCGTGCCGATCATCGACGATTACGGCCATCACCCGGTCGAGATTGCCGCCGTGCTGAAAGCGGCCCGCCAGGCGGTGTCGGGTACCCCGGGCGCGCGGGTGATCGCGGTGCATCAGCCGCATCGCTATTCGCGGCTTTCGAACCTGTTCGATGATTTCTGCACCTGTTTCAACGAGGCCGATGTGGTTGGCATCGCCGAGGTCTATGCGGCGGGCGAAGACCCGATCCCTGGCGCGAGCCGCGATGATCTCGTGGCCGGGCTGATCGCGCATGGCCATCGTCATGCCCGCGCGGTGATCGACGAGGCGGATCTTGCCCGGCTCTTCCGCGAACAGGCGCGGCCGGGCGATATCTTTGTCTGCCTTGGCGCCGGGACCATCTCGGCCTGGGCGAACGGGCTGCCGGCGAAACTGCTTGGTCAGGCGGCCTGAACGGGTGGATGTGGCCCTCTTGCTCCTTGCCTTCTTCGCCGCCACCTGGCTGAGCGCGGCAGGGGCGTGGGTGGCCTGGAGGCGCGGGTGGAAGCTGGCGGTTCTTCTGGCCCTGCTGGTCGTGGCGGGGTTTGTGGGGCTGTTTTTCTATCTCTCGACCATTGCGAGTGGCAGTTATCTGGCCGGTCTCGGTGAGATGCTGGTCGCGGTCGGGCTGGCGGCCGGGCCGGGGGTCGGGCTGATCATCGGCGTGATCGCCGCCTATTCCATGCCGGTGGGGATCGGTTGCGCGGTCCTTCACCTCTGTATTCTTGCGCTCACACTGGCCGATAGCCTGTGACGGGCCTGACTGTAACATTGTTGACACCGAAGGCGCCTTGCAACGCGCCCAAACGCACGGGGCTGCCATGATTGACCTTTCTCTGATCCTGGCCTGTCTCTGGCTGGTTCTGGCCAATGTGATCGCCATGTTCCCCACCCGCGACAGGCATATCGGCGCGGCAATCATGCTGGTGGTGATCGGCATCCCGCTGCTGGGCTGGGTGACATGGAGCAACGGCCCGGTCTGGGGCCTTGTCTTCCTGATCGGGGGGGCGAGTGTGATGCGCTGGCCGCTGATCTGGTTCTGGCGCTCGATGCGCAGAACGGGCTGAGCCGGTAAGCCATATTCCGGACAAAGCTCCGGGCAATATTGCGGCCGGTGTCCAGCCCGGGGTCCGTCATGCCGTTCTCCTATGTTATCCCGGTCTCAGTCGCGATGCTGTTGCTGGTGGTGATCCCCTTTGTCAGAGGGGAGGCCTCTGGCATTGCGCTGCGGCTGATCCTGATCCTCTGTATCGTGGTGCTGCCGCCGGCGATTGCAGCGCTCGAGGCGCGCAATATCTTCGACTTCTTCGCGATCTGGATACTTGTGCTGCTGGCCCCGCTCGTCTGGCTCATGGGCGGTGAAGGCGTCGGGGGCAGGGGCGGCAGCGGCACCGGAGAGGGCGTGCTTGTCCAGATCCTGCCATGGCTGCCCCTGGTGGTGCCTGGACTGGTCGTGTTCACAGTGCTGGTGCTGAAAGTCCTGCAGATCCGGGCAAAACGCCGCCAGGGGTGATCTGCAGGCGGCGCTGATCCATGGCCCCCCCTTGCACAAAGCCGGGCTTCGCGGATAGCTGAGGCCCATGACACATGCTCTGGCACTTCCCACCCCGCGCGGCCCGCTGACCGCTGATCGCCCGCTTGCCGATCTGACCTGGCTTCGGGTTGGCGGCCCGGCGGACTGGTTCTTCCAGCCGGCGGATGAGGCGGATCTGGCCGAATTTCTGCGCGCATTGCCCCCGGAGATCGCGGTCTTCCCGATGGGGGTGGGGTCGAACCTGATCGTGCGCGATGGCGGGCTGCGTGCTGTGGTGATCCGGCTCGGACGCGGGTTCAACGGGATTGAAATCGACGGCGACCGGGTGATTGCCGGTGCCGCAGCGCTTGACGCGCATGTCGCGAAAAAGGCTGCTGAGGCCGGGCGGGATCTGACCTTCCTGCGCACCATTCCCGGCAGTATCGGCGGCGCGGTCAGGATGAATGCGGGCTGTTACGGGCTATATGTCGCCGATCACCTGGAGGAGGTGAAGATCATCACCCGCCAGGGCGAGACAAAGATTCTGCCAGCGGCGGTGCTGAACCTGCGCTACCGCCAGTCGGACCTGCCGGAGGGCGCCGTGCTGATCTCGGCCACCTTCCGCGCACCCGAAGGCGACCCCGGGGCGCTGGCCGCGCGCATGGCAGAGCAACTCGCGAAACGCGACGCTTCGCAGCCCACGAAAGAGCGCACGGCAGGCTCGACCTTCCGCAATCCGGCCGGGTTTTCCTCGACGGGCCGGGCGGATGACAGCCATGAGCTGAAGGCATGGAAGCTGATTGATGACGCCGGAATGCGCGGCGCATCGGTCGGCGCGGCGCAGATGTCGCCGATGCATGCCAATTTCATGATCAATACCGGTGGCGCTACGGCCACGGATCTCGAATCACTTGGGGAAGAAGTGCGAAAAAAGGTGTTCCAATCCAGCGGGATCACGCTAGAATGGGAAATCATGCGGGTTGGCGAGCCAGGTCGCTGACAAGAGTCAAGGCCCTGGATCCAGGGATGGGATCCGGGTGATAAAGCGGCGATAAAGCCGGGAATAACAAAAAGGGGTCAACAAGACCCCGAGAGGCAGTAAATGGCGGCGGGATCGGGCAGATTTCCCCGCGTGGCGGTTCTGAAAGGTGGCATGTCTGCCGAGAGAGAGGTTTCCCTCTCCTCGGGTGCGGAATGTGCGACGGCGCTGCGTGAGGCGGGTTATGAGGTGATCGAGGTCGATGCCGGCCGCGATCTGGCCGCGCGCCTGACCGAGCTGCGCCCGGATGCCGTGTTCAATGCGCTTCATGGCCGCTGGGGTGAGGATGGCTGCGTCCAGGGCATTCTTGAATGGCTGCGCATCCCCTATACCCATTCCGGCCTGCTGGCCTCGTCGCTGGCGATGGACAAGACCCGCTCGAAAGAAGTGTTTCGCGCCGCCGGCCTGCCAGTGGTTGAAAGCGTGATCGCGTCGCGCGACGAGGTCGAGGCCGATCATGTTCTGCCGCCGCCCTATGTTGTGAAGCCGAACAATGAGGGTTCCTCGGTCGGGGTCTATCTGGTCCATCCCGGCTCGAATGCGCCGCGCCTCGCAGAGACCATGCCCGAGATGGTGATGGTCGAGACCTATGTGCCGGGCCGTGAGATGACGGTTGCCGTGATGGGGGACCGCGCACTTGGTGTGACTGATATCGTCACCGATGGCTGGTATGATTACGATGCGAAATACAAGGCGGGTGGCTCACGCCATGTGATCCCTGCGGATCTGCCGCAAGAAATCTCTGACGCCTGCCTCGACATTGCAGTGAAGGCGCATCGGGCGCTTGGCTGTCGTGGCCTGTCGCGCGCCGATTACCGCTGGGATGAAAGCCGCGGCCTTGCGGGGCTGATCCTGCTGGAGGTCAATACCCAGCCTGGCATGACACCGACCTCGCTCGCGCCCGAACAGGCGGCGTATCAGGGGATTTCCTTCCCCGAGCTCTGCTCCTGGCTGGTCGAGGATGCGTCATGCGATCGCTGATCCCCTTTCGCCTGCGCCCTGCGCGCCATGGCCGCCAGCCGGGGTTTGGTCGCGCCGAGCCGCCGCTGACGCGCCAGAAGGTCGCGCATGATCCGTCGCCCTCGCTCTGGGCCTATCGGATGCAGCGGGTGATGCTGACGCCTTACCTGCGCGCTTTCCTGCGGGTCGGGCTGCCGGTGCTTGCAGTGGCGGCGATGGCCGGCGTCTATATGTCGGGCGAAGAGCGCCGCAACAGCGTGGTCCAGGTCTTCACCGACCTGCGCGAGAAATTCCAGAGCCGTCCGGAATTCATGGTGACGCTGGTCTCGATCGAGGGTTCCTCGGTCGAGCTGGCGGATGCCGTGCGCGCGCGGCTGGATCTGAACCTGCCGCAAAGCTCGTTTGACCTGGATCTCGAAGCCGCCCGTGCCCGGGTGGAAGAACTGGACGCCGTCAAGGGGGCCGAATTGCGGGTGCGGTCGGGGGGCGTGCTTTCGGTCCTGATCACCGAACGCCAGCCTGTCCTCGTCTGGCGTCAGGCCTCGGGGCTCTCGCTGGTTGACGAGACCGGTCACCGCGTCGCAGGCCTTTTTGAACGGGCCGACCGCGACGACCTGTCGCTGATCGCGGGCGAGGGGGCGGATGCCGCAGCCCCTGAGGCGCTGGAGATCCTTGCCGCCGCCGGGCCGATTGCGCCCCGGATCCGGGGCCTTGTCCGGATGGGCGAGCGCCGCTGGGACATCGTGCTGGATCGCGGCCAGCGCATTCTTCTGCCCGAAGACCGTCCGGTGCGCGCGCTGGAACGTCTGCTGGCCCTGGATCAGGCCCAGGACATGCTCGCCCGCGATCTGGCGGCGGTCGATCTGCGGCTGCCGAACCGTCCGACCCTGCGCCTCACCACCTATGCGATGAACGAGCTTCGTCGCGCCAAAGGCCTTCAGCCCCTGCCCGAAACCGTGGAGACCGAATTGTGACCGACCTCTACCAGACCCAACGCGTCATGCGGAACATGCGCCGGGCTGCCATGCAGCGGGGCGTGATTGCCATTCTTGATGTGGGCACTTCGAAAATTGCCTGCCTCATCCTGAAATTCGACGGCGAAGCCCGTCTGCGCGAGGTCGAGGGCGTCGGCCCGATGGCCGGCCAGTCGAAATTCCGCATCATCGGCGCCGCCACCACCCGCTCGCGCGGGGTGCGGTTCGGCGAGATTTCGGTGATGAACGAGACCGAGCGCGCCATCCGCACCGCCGTCCAGGCGGCGCAGAAAATGGCGAATGTCCGTGTCGACCACGTGATCGCCTGTTTCTCGGGCGCCGAGCCGCGCTCTTATGGGCTGGCGGGCGAGATCGATCTTGAAGACAATGTCGTCACTGAACATGACATCGCCCGCGTGCTCGCCTCCTGCGATGTGCCCGATATCGGGCCGGGACGCGAGGTGCTGCATGCGCAGCCGGTGAATTTCGCGCTGGATCACCGTTCGGGTCTTGCCGATCCGCGCGGCCAGATCGGCAACCGCCTGGCTTGTGACATGCACCTTCTGTCGGTGGAAGATTCCGCAATTCAGAACCTGCTTTACTGCATTCAGCGCTGTGATCTTGAACTGGCGGGGATCGCGTCTTCGGCCTATGTCTCGGCAATCTCGAGCCTTGTTGAGGACGAGCAGGAGCTGGGCGCTGCCTGTATTGACCTGGGTGGCGGTGCGACCGGCGTCTCGATCTTCATGAAAAAACACATGATCTATGCCGATTCTGTGCGGATGGGCGGCGATCACGTCACGGCGGATATTTCCAAAGGGCTCTATATTCCGACGGCGGATGCCGAGAAGATCAAGACCCGGCATGGCGGCCTCTTTGCGACCGGCATGGACGACCGTGAGATGATTGAACTCGGCGGCGAAAGCGGCGACTGGGAGAAAGACCGCCGCCGCATTTCCCGCACCGAACTGATCGGCATCATGCGCCCCCGCGTCGAAGAGATCCTGGAAGAGGCGCGCACGGTGCTGGATGCGGCAGGCTTTGACCATCTTCCGTCGCAGCAGATCGTGCTGACGGGGGGCGGCAGCCAGATCCCGGGGCTCGATATGCTCGCGAACCGGATCCTCGGGCAGCGCGTCCGGCTGGGCCGCCCCTTGCGGGTCCAGGGTCTGCCGCAGGCTGCGACCGGGCCGGCTTTTGCCTCGGCGGTGGGGCTCTGTCTCTTTGCGGCACATCCTCAGGATGAGTGGTGGGATTTTGAAGTTCCCGCCGAACGCTATCCGGCGAGATCTTTGCGCAGGGCATTCAGATGGTTCAAGGACAACTGGTAACCCCAGGATACAGCGTCACTCGCGAAATCCCGCCGATCGGGGCGGCGAATACCCCATATTTTGTGGGAGTAAGTTATTTTTTCCGTGACCTCCCTGGCCGATGTCGATAGACTCGGAGGCAAATCGGTGTGTCTCGCCCCGGGACGGGTGAGGCAGAGCTGAAAAGAATACCTCGCGCGTAACGATCACAAAAACGGCTCATTAAGGTTTACGGGCGATAACCTTGATGTTGACCTGGGAAAAAACGGACAGGCGGAACCATGGCACTCAATCTGACGATGGCGAACCAGCGGGAAGAGCTGAAGCCGCGCATTACCGTGTTTGGTGTGGGCGGGGCAGGCGGTAATGCGGTCAATAATATGATCGACAAGCAGCTTGAAGGCGTCGAATTCGTCGTGGCGAATACCGATGCCCAGGCGCTTCAGCAGTCCATGGCGCATGCCCGGATCCAGATGGGTCTGAAGGTGACCGAGGGGCTTGGCGCAGGGGCGCGTCCGTCGGTTGGGGCTGCCGCCGCCGAAGAAACCATCGAAGAGATTGTCGACCATCTGGCCGGCGCGCATATGTGCTTCATCACCGCCGGCATGGGCGGCGGCACCGGCACGGGCGCCGCGCCGATCATCGCGCAGGCCGCGCGTGAGCTGGGCGTTCTGACCGTCGGTGTCGTGACCAAGCCCTTCTCGTTTGAAGGCGGCAAGCGCATGCGTCAGGCCGAAGAGGGTATCGAGGCGCTGCAAAAGGTCGTCGATACGCTGATCATCATTCCGAACCAGAACCTGTTCCGTCTGGCGAATGACCGTACCACCTTTACCGAAGCCTTCGCGATGGCCGATGATGTTCTCTATCAGGGCGTCAAAGGTGTGACCGATCTGATGGTCCGCCCGGGCATCATCAATCTCGACTTCGCCGATGTCCGTTCGGTGATGGATGAGATGGGCAAGGCGATGATGGGGACGGGTGAGGCTGATGGCGATGACCGCGCTGTTCAGGCAGCCGAAAAGGCGATTGCCAACCCGCTCCTCGATGAAATCAGCCTCAATGGCGCCAAAGGCGTGCTGATCTCGATCACCGGCGGCCATGATCTGACCCTGTTCGAACTGGACGAAGCCGCGAATATCATCCGCGAGAAAGTCGATCCGGAAGCCAATATCATCGTCGGTTCGACGCTGGACAATACGATGGAAGGGCGCATCCGCGTCTCGGTCGTGGCCACCGGCATCGACGCGGGCCAGCAGCTGAAGCCCGAACAACCCCTGACGCGTCGCCCGATGGCGCAGCCGCTGCAACTGCAGCCGGGCCATGGCGCCGGTCACAGCGATGTGCCGGATGTGGCCTTCGTGCCGTCCGCCGCCGCCGCACCGCAGCAGAACTGGCAGCCCGCCGCGCAGCAACCGATGTCGCACGCCCCGGCCGCACCGCAACCCGTTGCGCATCAGCCGGCTCCGCAGCCTGCGGCCTATGCTCCGGCACCGCCCCAGGGTTACGCGCCTGCTCCGGCCTATGCGCCCGCCCAGCCTGTTGCGGCGCCGCGTAGCGCGCATACCGAAGATCTTTTCGGCGCCGGCGAGACCCATGGCCATGATTTCGAGCCGCGCTATGAGAACGACGATCACCATGGCCACGTGAATGACGTGCCGCCGCCGGTCTATCGTCCGCGCCCGGCCGCCGGCCAGGCCGGTATGACCTCGGCCCGTCCGACGCCTGCCTCGATCGAAGCCGAAGCCGGGTCCTTCGTCGCGCCGCGTCCGCATGTGCCCGGCACGCCGACCCCGGCCGCGCTGGCCCGTCTGGCCAATGCGGTGCAGAAAAACCCGCGTCAGGCGCAGCCGCAATCGCAGCCGCTTGCCCAGGAACCTGCGCAGGCCGCGCGCCCGCGCTTTGGCATCGGCTCGCTGATCAACCGCATGGCCGGCCATCTTGAAGGTGGCACCCAGGCCGAGCGCAGCCCGGCCCAGTCGCATCGCCAACAACCTCCGGTCACCGCCTATGATGACGAAGGCGAGACCGGCAACGATCAGGACAAGATCGAGATTCCTGCGTTCCTCAGAAGACAGGCCAACTGAAGCGAGCAGAATCCTATGTTACAAAGGGGCCGGGAAACCGGCCCTTTTTCTTTTGAAATCATCGCCTTGCCGCAGTCGCAAACAGTGTCACAAACCGTTGCAAAAGGTGAATTGTGATCCCGCTCACCATTTACTAACTAATCTTAACGAAGGCGTGGGGTTTATCCCAGGGCCCGGGAATGCGGCGGACCCGTTCTGATTGTCCTGATGCAGGACCAGGCGGCGAGAGAAAGAGGCACCAGGGTGCAAAACACACTGAACACGGCAGTCAGCTTCAGCGGCGTGGGTCTCCACACCGGGCAGTCTGCGCGCATGACGGTGCGCCCGGCTCCGGCCGATCACGGCATCTGGTTCCGCCGCACCGATATTCTGGCCGGAACCAGCGGGCTGCGCGCCGATATCCCGGCGATCTGGTCGGCGGTGACGCCATCGCGGCTTTGCACCTTTGTCGAGAATGCCGATGGGGTTTCGGTCTCGACCATCGAACATCTGACCGCGGCCCTTGCCGGCTGCGCGATCCATAACGCGCTGATCGAGATCGACGGCGGCGAAGTGCCGATCCTTGACGGCTCGGCGGAACCCTTTGTGCAGGGCTTCCTTGCTGCCGGCATCCGCGAGCAGGCCTCGGAAATCCGCGCCATCCGCGTGCTGAAACCGGTCGAAGTGCGCGAGGGCGAGGCGATTGCCCGTCTCGAGCCCGCCGATATGCTGGAAATCGACTTCCGCATCGAATTTGCCGAGGCCGCCATCGGCACCCAGGAGCGCCATCTGCGCATGTCGAACGGCGCCTTCGTGCGCGAATTGTCCGACAGCCGCACCTTCTGCCGTCAGGCCGATGTCGATGCGATGCGTGAGCGTGGCCTCGCGCTTGGTGGCACGCTGGACAATGCCGTTGTGTTTGACGGTGACCGTGTGGTTTCGCCCGGCGGTCTGCGCCATGAGGACGAGCCGGTGCGCCATAAGATGCTCGATGCTGTGGGCGATCTGTCGCTTGCCGGCGGTCCGATTCTCGGGCGCTACACCGGCATTCGTGCAGGTCACGCGCTGACCAACCGCCTCTTGCGCGCGCTGTTCGCCGACCCGGCCAATTTCCGGATTGAGGAATGCAGCAGCGGCATCGGCGGGAAACTGCCTGGAATCGGCGTTCATCGCGGCGATCTGCCGTCCTCACGCCGCCGCGCGGCCTGATTGCGGGCGATAGAGTGACCGGACCGGCCTTGCAGACTGGCGGTTGGCCGGCTCTCGCCCTCGCGGGCAGGCGGCTTTATGGCGGATAAGAAAGGCATTTTGCGCAACCGATTTTTCTGTGCTAGGACACAGGCAAATCGCCAGGATGAGCCCCGGGTAAACCGGGTCCATCGGTCTGGGGCAGGGGTGTATCCCGGTCGCGACGTGGCGGATCCGGGCAAGGAAGTCAGGTTTGGATAAGCGGAAGATGGCAGGCAAGGGACCGGGATCAGGCATTCCGGCGCTGAAGATCGGGGCAGTCTTGCTGCTCACGGTGTCGCTTTCGGCCTGCGGTGGCGGCAAAGCCTCAAAGACCGAGTCGCTCGAGGCCCTCAATGCCGAGGAAATCTACCGCAAGGGCGAGCTGGAGCTGGAAACAGCCCGCCGTGCCGGTGATTCCCTGATGTATTTCCAGGAAGTTGAACGGCTTTATCCCTATTCGGAATTCGCCCGACGCGCCCTGATCATGCAGGCTTTCGTCAATCACAAGACGAAGAAATACGAAGAGGCCCGCGCCGCGGCGCAACGCTTCCTCGATTTCTACCCAGATGATGAAGATGCGCCCTATGCGGCCTATCTGATGGCGCTCAGCTATTATGATCAGATCGAGGATGTCGGCCGCGACCAGGGCCTGACCTATCAGGCGCTGGTCTCCTTGCGCGATGTGATCGAACGCTATCCGGACAGCGAATACAGCACTTCGGCGATCATGAAATTCGATCTCGCCTTCGACCATCTCGCGGCGAAGGAAATGGAGATCGGGCGCTATTATCTCAAGCGCCGTCACTACACCGCCGCGCTGAACCGCTTCCGCACCGTGGTGCAGGATTACCAGACCACGACCCATACCGCCGAGGCGCTCTATCGTCTGATCGAATGCTATCTGGCGCTTGGGTTCGAAGCCGAGGCACAGACCGCCGGTGCGATACTCGGCTATAACTACCAGTCCTCGCCCTTCTACCAGGACGGCTATGATCTGCTGAAAGGCAAAGGCCTCTCGCCCGAGGTCAAGGGAGACAGCTGGCTGTCGAAGGCTTATCGTCAGATGGTCCGCGGTGAATGGCTGTAACGGTCGGGCAGGGGGCGTGATGCGTCCCCTCCGATCAAGGCCAGTCCTCAAATGCTGATCCTCTCATGCTGATCTCGCTCGACATTCGCGACATTCTGATCATTGACCGCCTCACGCTGGATCTCGGCGCTGGGCTCAATGTGCTGACCGGCGAGACCGGGGCGGGCAAGTCGATCCTGCTTGATGCGCTTGGCATGGTGCTGGGCTGGAAGGGCCGCGCCGATCTGGTGCGGCAGGGCGCCGACCGGGGCGAGGTCACGGCCATTTTCGATCTGCCCGCCGGGCATCCGGCCCATGCGATCCTCGAAGAGGCCGGCGTGGAAACCGAGGGCGAGCTTATTCTCCGTCGTCTGGCCCATGCCGATGGTCGCCGCCAGGCCTGGGCCAATGACCGCCGCGTCTCGGCCGAGGTGCTTCGGGGCCTGTCGGAAACGCTGGTGGAACTGCACGGCCAGCATGACGACCGGGGGCTTCTGAACCCGCGCGGGCACCGGGCTTTGCTTGATCTCTTTGGCAGCGTTGATCTCGGGGCGTTGCGTGGTCTCTGGACGGCACGCCGCAGCGCGCGCGAGGCGATCGCGGCGGCTGAGGCGCAGATTGCACGGGCCAAGACCGAAGAGGATTTTCTGCGCCATGCGGTGGCCGAGCTGGAAAAGCTCGCGCCCGAACCGGGCGAAGAAGCGGCACTGGATGCGAAACGGCGGCTGATGCAGGCTGCGGGGCGTATCCGCGAAGATGTCGCCAAGGCCCTTGGGGCACTGTCGGAAGAGGGCGCCGAGGGCCGGATGCGCGATGCCACCCGCTGGCTGGAAACAGCGGCGGACAAGGCGGCGGGCCGTCTTGACGAGGCGCTGGCCGCATTGTCCCGCGCGATGATCGAGCTTTCCGAGGCGCAATCCGGGGTGGAGGCTGCGCTTCAGGCGCTGGATTTCGACCCGGCGGCGCTCGAATCTGCGGAAGAGCGGCTCTTCGCGATCCGCGCGGCCTCGCGCAAATATGGCATCCCGGCGGATGAGCTCGCGCGTCACAGTGCCGATCTCTCCGCCCGTCTCGCGGCGCTTGATGCGGGCGAGGCCGGTCTGGGCCGCCTCGCTGCTGCGCTGGCCAAAGCTGATGCAGATTATCAGGCCGAGGCTGTCCGGATCACAGGCCTGCGGCAGCGGGCGGCCGAGCGGCTCGATGCCGCGATGGCCGCCGAGCTCGCACCTTTGAAGATGGAGCGCGCGGTGTTTCGCAGCGTGATCACCAGCGCAGATCCTGGCCCCGACGGCCAGGATCAGGTCACCTTTACCGTGGCAACCAACCCGGGTGCACCGCCCGGCCCCCTGAACAAAATTGCCTCCGGGGGCGAGCTGTCGCGCTTCCTCCTCGCGCTGAAAGTCTGCCTGACCGGCGGCGCCACCGGCCTCACGCTGATCTTTGACGAGATCGACCGCGGTGTCGGCGGTGCCACCGCCGATGCGGTCGGCCGGCGCCTGCGCGCGCTGGCAGAGGAAGCCCAGGTGCTGGTCGTTACCCATTCACCCCAGGTCGCGGCCCTTGGCGCACATCACTGGCGGGTGGAAAAGCGGGTCGAAAACAATGTCACCCTCTCGACCGTGGTGGCGCTCTCCGACATCGAGCGCGTCGAAGAAATCGCCCGCATGATCTCGGGTGATACCATTTCCGACGCCGCCCGCGAGGCCGCGCGCAGCCTGATCAGCGCCTGACCTTCTTCTGACGCAACGTCAGACATGCAGCCCGCAACCAACGGCTTTGCCGGGCTGAGGGTTCTCGCTGCAGGGCCGCGCTGCTATCTTGGAGCCGGGAGGCCTATATCCTTCGGAGCCAAAACATGACTGCCCTCAAATCCATTCTGACCGCCTGGCGCCTGCCGGTGATCTTTCCGTCGCAAGAGGCTTTCGAGCGCCGGTTGCGCCGCAAGGGCTGAGCCCGGCCCTGAGGCCGGAACCTGCCACCGGCTTGCAGTGAGGCATGGGGCTCCGGTAAGGCGCGGGCTTGCAGTAAGGCCCGGGCTCGCAGTAAGGAAGGGCACCGCCGCCAACCCTGTGCCCATCGGAGTGCGCCCATGAAAGCCGCCGTCATCACCTTCCCTGGCTCGAATTGCGACCGTGACCTTGCCGTTGCTTTTGAAAAGGCCGGCTTCGATGTCACCAGCGTCTGGCACAAGGACAGCGATCTTCCGGCGGGCACCGATATTGTCGGCGTCCCGGGTGGGTTCTCATACGGCGATTACCTGCGCTGCGGCGCCATCGCGGCGCAATCGCCGATCTCGGCGGCGGTCAAAACCCATACCGAGCGCGGCGGTTACGCCATCGGCATCTGCAACGGTTTCCAGATCCTGACCGAGATGCGGCTTTTGCCCGGCGTGCTGATGCGCAACAAGGGCCTGCAATATATCTGCCGCACCATCACTCTGAAGGTCGCGACCACACAGTCGGCCTTTACCGCAAATTACCGGAAAGGCGATGAAATCCGGGTCCCGATCGCGCATCACGACGGCAATTACACCGTGGATGACGCGACGCTGGCGGCGCTGAAGGCCGAGGACCGTATCGCCTTTACCTATGGCGACAATCCGAATGGCTCGATGGGCGATATCGCCGGTGTCCTGTCAGAGAACCGCCGCGTGCTGGGCATGATGCCGCATCCTGAACGCGCTTTCGAGCCGCTGCACGGGTCGAAAGACGGCGCGGCGCTTTTCGCCTCGCTCATGGGCGGGTTGGCGCTGGCCTGACCCCCATCGCCTTGAGGCAACCCCGCGCGGAGCCTATTTTACCGGAATGTTTCGCAGCGAGAGCACACAGCCGAATGACAAGCCACAGGGTCTTCCCTGGCGGGTAAAGCTTGTCATTCTGGCGCTGGTTGTGGCGGCCATTGGCGTGGTGCTGGTCTCGAATCGCTGGCTGACCGAGCGGTTTACCGAAACCAACCGCAACCGTTCCGATGTGCGCCTCGCACTTTATTCCGGCAACCTTGTCTCGGAACTGCAGCGCACCTCGGTGGTGCCTTTGCTGCTGGCGCGCGACCCCGATCTGATCGCGGCACTGAAAGACGGGAACTTCTCGCGTACCTCTGCGAAACTGATCGCGCTCCAGGCTGAAATCGGTGTGGCGGCGATCCGGCTTCTCGATATCGATGGCCGCGTGGTTGGGGCGACCAACCGCAATATCCTGGGGTCGAACTTCCGTCAGGAAGGCTATTTCGTTGATGCGCAACGCACCAATGAGACGATCTTTACCTCAAGCCCGCGTGAATCGGGCGGCTATGATTTCAGCTACAGCCGGGCGATCCGCTCGGATGGCAAGATCCTCGGCGTCATTGTCGTCTCGGTCGATCTCCTGAAATATGAGCGCGCCTGGTCGGGGCTGAATGATGCGGTGGTGGTCACGAATTCCGAAGGCACCGTCATTCTGACCACGGTGCCCTCCTGGCGCGGCCGCCCGCTGAATGAGGCCATGGCGCGCGGCGAGCCGCTCAGCGCGCTTGAACGCGCGATCCAGGCCTCGACTGACTGGGCGCGGCCGCGCACCGACGCCTGGATGCAGGGCGATCCGGTGATGAAGACCGAGGCGCGTATTCCGTTCCGCGGCTGGCGCATCGTGACCTTCACCGATTACACCCAGGTCCGCGAAAGGGTGAACGGCATTCTCGCGCTTGAGATCATGGGCTTCGCGATCCTGATGTCGATTGCGTTCTACTTCCTGACGCGCCGCGCCTGGTCGCGCTCCTGGTCGCTGGCCCGCGAATCGGCGGAACTTCGGGCACTGAATGTGCGGTTGCAGCGCGAGATCGCCGAGCGCGAAAAGGTCGAGGCGAACCTCCAGGTTGCCGAACAGACGCTGGAGCAATCGTCGAAACTGGCGGTTCTGGGCGAAATGTCTGCGGCTGTCAGCCATGAGCTGAACCAGCCTCTGGCCGCGATGAAGACCTATCTCGCGGGCGCGCGGCTTTTGTTGCAGCGCAAACGGCCGGAAGAGGCGCTGTCGTCGTTCCAGCGGATCGATGATCTGATCGACCGGATGGGATCGATCACCCGCCAGCTGAAATCCTATGCCCGCAAAGGCGGCGAGGCTTTCGAGCCGGTGGACCTGCGCGCCTGTGTGTCTTCCGCGCTGGCGATGATGGAGCCGCAGCTGAAAAGCCGTGTCGTCAAGATCGTGCGCGGCATGCCGCGTCAGCCGGTCATGGTGATGGCGGACCGGATCCGGCTGGAACAGGTGATCATCAATCTGCTGCGCAACGCGCTCGACGCGCTGCGCGAAGTCGAAAAGCCGCAGATCGAACTGCTGCTCGCCGCAGGCGAGACGGCGACACTGACGGTGCGCGACAATGGGCCGGGGATCATCGATCTCGATAATCTGTTCGAGCCTTTCTACACGACGAAGAAACCCGGTGAGGGCGTAGGGCTGGGCCTCGCGATCTCGTCCGGGATTGTGACCGATCTGGGCGGCCGGCTGACCGCCCATAATGGCGAAGCGCAGGATGGGGCGCAGGGAGGCGCTGTCTTCGAGATGCAGCTCCCGATCCTTGGCGACGCAAGACAAGCAGCAGAATGAGGTCAATATGGCACGCGCGATGAAAGTGGCGATCGTGGATGACGAGGCGGATATGCGCGCCTCGATCAGCCAGTGGCTGGCGCTCTCGGGCTTTGACACCGAGACCTATCCTTCGGCGGAAGATGCGCTGAAATCCATCGGCGCGGATTTTTCCGGCGTTGTGGTGTCGGATATAAAGATGCCCGGCATGGATGGGATGGCGTTTCTGAAGAAACTGATGAGCCTCGATTCCGGCCTGCCGGTGATCATGATCACCGGGCACGGCGATGTGCCGATGGCGGTGGAGGCGATGCGGGTCGGCGCCTTCGATTTCCTGGAAAAGCCGTTCAACCCGGACCGGATGACGGAACTGGCGAAGAAGGCGACCCATGCGCGGCGGATGACGCTGGACAGCCGGGCGCTGCGCCGCGAGCTGGCCGATGGCACCACGATCATGCAAAAGCTGGTCGGCACCTCGCCCGCGATGGAGCGGCTGCGCGAAGACATTCTCGATCTCGGCCAGGCCGACAGCCATGTGCTGATCGATGGCGAAACCGGCACCGGCAAAACCCTTGTCGCCCATGCGCTGCATGCGGTGGGGCCGCGCGCGTCGAAGAAATTCGTGACGATCTCCTGCGCGGCCTGGTCCGAGGATCAGCTTTCCGCCAAACTCTTTGGTCCGGGCGAGGATGGCGCGATCCCGCTGGTCGAAGAGGCACGGGGCGGCACATTGCTGCTGGAAGATATCGAGGCACTGAGCCAGGGGCTGCAGGCGCGGCTTCTGACCTTTATCAATGATCAGGGCCTGCCGCCCGAAACCCGCATCATCGCGATCCGCAACCAGCAGGCGCAGGATCTGACGCTGGAACAGGCTTTGCGCCCCGATCTCTTCTACCGGCTGGGCGCAATGACCATCGTATTGCCGCCTTTGCGGGCGCGCGGCGAGGATATCCTTCAGCTCTTCACCCGGCTTTCGGAGCAGTTTTCCGAAGAATATGGCTGCGACGCGCCCCAGGTCACCGCGCAGGAGGCCGCGCAGCTGTTGCAGGCGCCCTGGCCGGGCAATGTGCGCCAGCTGGTGAATATCGCGGAACGCGCGGTCTTGCAGAACCGTCGCGGCTCCGGCTCGATTGCATCCCTGCTGATGGCCGATAACGAAGCCTCGGGGCCGGCGATGACCACCGAAGGCAAGCCGCTGAAGGAATATGTTGAAGCGTTTGAGCGGATGCTGATCGACAATACGATGCGCCGCCATAAGGGCTCGATCGTGGCCGTGATGGAAGAGCTGTGCCTGCCGCGCCGCACGCTGAATGAGAAAATGGCGAAGTATAACCTGCAGCGTTCGGATTATACCTGAACGCCGCGCGCTTTACCGGCTGCGGATGCCTCTGGCGGAGGTATTTGGATCTGGGGAATGCAAACTTCCTCTTGATTTAAATACCCCTGGGGGAGGCGCCAGGCACGCGCGACGGGGGCTCTGCCCCCTCTCTTTGGGCAGGTGTCATATGCCGGGCGAGAGATTTTCATTGCCCTTCAGTCAGCTTTGATCGTAAGTTGCCCGCTATGGCCGTTTTGTAACGGTCAAAGAAATTCTCTCCCCTTTGCGGGGCATGGCGCGGCGTTCCGCGCCGCCTCATGACCGGGAGCCGGATCGGCCGTAAGGCTGTGCACATTGCCAGATGGACCAGCGCTTCCCCATGAAGTGCCTGTCTGGCCAGTAAGGTGGGGGCCTGAACCCCCAGGACGTAACCGCGATGAGGCGCGTGAGCAGTGTAACGATTGGCGATACCGGCACCTGTTGCCGGCTGAGCCCGTTCGCGCCCGCCGTCCGCGCTCAGACAAGCCGCCCCGAACCGTATGATCTGCTCTCCGGCCCTGTCTCAGGGCCGCCGGGGGTCTTTATGCCACCGGGGCGCAATGGAAAAACATGGCTAAGAAGATGCTTATCGACGCCACCCATCCCGAGGAGACCCGGGTTGTTGTGGTGGACGGAAACAAAGTTGAAGAATTTGACTTTGAAACAATAAACAAGCGCCAGCTCGCGGGGAATATCTACCTCGCCAAGGTGACGCGGGTGGAGCCTTCGCTCCAGGCGGCCTTTGTGGATTATGGTGGAAACCGCCACGGCTTCCTCGCTTTTGCCGAGATCCATCCGGATTACTATCAGATCCCGGTTGCGGACCGCCAGGCGCTCCTCGCCGAAGAACGCGCTATGGCGCGTGAGGAAGAGGAAGAGGACAATCGTCGTGCCCGCCGCCGCAAGCCGGCACCGCGGGCTGAACGCGCGCCCGCCGATCCCAGCGTTTCGGCGCCGGTGGCAGGTGAGGCTGCGGCCTCGCACAGCGAGATGGATGTGATCGATCTCTCGGCCGGTGAGGGCGAGGAGGGCGCTTCCGCTCTTGCGGTTGCTGAGGGCCTGGCCTCGACCGGGACCGATGGTGTCGCGCCGTCCGAACAGGCTGCGGTCGAACAGGCTGCCGGTGAAGGTGATGCCGGTGAAAGTGATGCCGGTGAAGCTGATGCGGGCGAAGACGATGCGGGCGACGAGGCCCGTGGCGATGACGCGGCTGCGGATGGTCATGAAGATCATGATCACAGCGACCATGATCATGGCGATCATGACCATCACGCCGCTGCCAGTGCAGATGAGATCGAGACCATTGCGGAAGAGGATGTCTCGGAAGAGATCGCCGCCCCGCGCCGGTCGCGCCTGCGCAAATACAAGATCCAGGAAGTGGTCAAGGTCCGGCAGATCATGCTGGTCCAGGTCGTCAAGGAAGAGCGCGGCAACAAGGGTGCTGCTCTGACCACCTATCTCTCGCTTGCAGGGCGTTACTGCGTGCTGATGCCGAATACTGCGCGTGGCGGTGGCATCTCGCGCAAGATCACCCAGGCGGCCGACCGTAAGAAGCTGAAGGAAATCGCGGGCGAGCTGGAGGTGCCGGAAGGCGCGGGCCTGATCATCCGCACCGCCGGGGCCAAGCGCACCAAGCCGGAAATCCGGCGCGATTATGAATATCTGATGCGGCTCTGGGAACAGATCCGCGATCTGACTTTGCGCTCGGTTGCGCCCGCCGCGATCTATGAGGAAGGCGATCTGATCAAGCGCACCATCCGCGATCTCTATAGCCGCGAGATCGACGAGGTGCTGGTTGAGGGTGAGGCTGGCTACCGTTCCGCCAAAGACTTCATGCGGATGATCATGCCGGCGCATGCGAAACAGGTGAAGCTCTATAACGAGCCGATGCCGCTTTTCGCGCGCTTCCAGGTCGAGAGCTATCTCGGCGGCATGTTCAATCCGGTCGTGCAGCTGAAATCCGGCGGCTACATCGTCATCGGCATCACCGAGGCGCTGGTCGCCATCGACGTGAACTCGGGCCGCGCGACGAAAGAGGGATCCATCGAGGATACCGCGCTCAAGACCAACCTTGAGGCCTGTGACGAGGTCGCCCGCCAGCTGCGTCTGCGCGATCTGGCCGGGCTGATCGTGATCGACTTCATCGACATGGAAGAGCGTCGCAACAACGCCTCGGTCGAGAAGCGGCTGAAAGACCGGCTGAAAACCGACCGTGCGCGGATCCAGGTTGGCCGGATCTCGGGCTTTGGCCTGATGGAAATGTCGCGCCAGCGGCTGCGTCCGGGGATGCTGGAATCGACCACGCAGCCCTGCTCGCATTGCCATGGCACCGGGCTGATCCGTTCGGATGACAGCATGGCCCTGACCATCCTGCGCGCGCTGGAAGAAGAGGGCACGCGCAAGCGCTCGAAAGAGGTGCTGCTGAAGGCGCCGATTGGCATCGTCAACTACCTCTTTAACCATAAGCGCGAACATATCGGGCTGATCGAATCCCGCTACGGTATGGCGGTGCGGATGGAGGCCGATCCGGCGCTCGTCTCGCCCGATTTCGAGCTGGAGAAGTTCAAGACCGCGACCCGCAGCCTGCCCGAGCCGAGCCAGGTCATCTCTGGCCATGCCGGGTTGATGGGCGATCTGGTCGAGGAAGAAGATGAGGATCTGGTCGACGAGATCCTGGACGAGGAAGAAGAGGTCGCGGAAGAGGCAGTTGCGGTTGCGGCGCCAGTCCGGGCCGAGCCTGCGGCGGAAGGCGGAGAAGGGGGCGGCAAGAAGAAGCGCCGTCGTCGTCGCCGTCGTCGGGGTGGCCGTGATGGTCAGGGCGCCGAGGGCAGCTCTGATGCGGGCGACGAGTCGGATGAAGAAGGTGCAGATGAGGATGACGCAGACGGCACCGATGCAGAGGTTGCAGCCGGTGACGTGAGCGAGGCAGTGGCGCCGGAAGCCGAAGCACTGGCGAAACCGAAGCGGGCGACGCGGTCGCGGTCGAAATCTGCGGCGGCAAAGGCAGCTGCAGCGGCGGCCGATGCGGCAGAGACTGTGGTGGGTGTGGCTGATAAGGCTGTGTCCGACACGGTTGTGGCTGAAACCGCTGTGACTGATCCGGTCGTGGCTGGCGAAGCTGTGGCGTCTGAGGCAGAGGCTCCTGCCACCGCCCCGGCACCAAAGCGCCGCAGCCGGGCGAAAGCCAGCACAGCGGTTGTCGGGGAAGAAGCCGCGCCTGAGGCTGTCGCTTCTGAGCCGGCCGCCGCGAAGAAGCCCGCGCGCAGCCGCGGAGCGGCGAAGCCGAAAGCCGCAAGCAGCCGTTCGCGGTCGAAGAAAGCCGATGAGGCCGAGGTCGCAGTGGTTGACGTTGCGGGGGCTCAGGTTGCAGCGGTTGAGGCCGCACCGGCGAAAGCCGCGCCCGAGGCGCCCGCAGGTGGCCCGGCTGAGGCTTCTCCGGCGCCGGTCCCGGCGAGGATGGCAGCAGATCCTGGCATTGCCGGTGTGGCGGATGCGGGTGAGGCCCCGGTCGCTGATGCGGGTCAGTCCGGTCTGGCCGATGACGCGGATGGCGATGATGACCGCCCGCGCAAAAAGGGCTGGTGGTCGCAGGGCCGCTGATCCGCGCAGAGATTAAAAAAGGGGGCCGCGAGGCCCCCTTTTTCTTTGCCGCCCGGTCTTTGCCATGAAGTCTTTATCTGCGGGGGGGGGGCGTCACCATTTCTGGAAGATGAAGAACGCGCCAAGAGCGATCAGGCTGAAGCCGATCAGATGGTTCCAGCCAAGGGATTCCTTGAGATAGAGCACCGAAAACGCCGCAAAAACCGCGAGGGTAATCACCTCCTGGATGGTCTTGAGCTGGGCTGCGTTGAAATAGGTGTAGCCAATGCGGTTCGCCGGAACCATCAGGCAATATTCAAAGAAGGCGACGCCCCAGGAGATCAGCACGACCTTGAACATCGGCATTGAGGCGCCGTCTTTCAGATGGCCATACCAGGCGTAGGTCATGAAGATATTCGAGGCGATCAGCAAAAGGACCGTCACCAGGGGAACGGGAAGATTGAGCATGTCTGACACCGGAGATGCGGAGGAGGTTCCGCCTGAGCCTATTGCGCGGCCCGCGGCATCGGAAGGGGGGATTCGCGCGGGCCTTCGGCGGGCAAAATCGCGGGCTGGCGAAAACTCCTGCGGCAAGCGGGAAAGCGACAACTCTGTCTTGCGAATGCGGCTCAGATCAAAACAATGTTCTCTTCGCAGGGGTTGCACCTTTTTGCGGCAGGAATGATATTCCGTTCAGCTCGCGGCGGGCTTTTCGCGCCGTGTTTCATTTTCTGAAGGCTGACCCCATGTCGTTCTTTTCCCTGTCCCGCCGTGCGGCCCTTACGCTTGCCGCTGCCGCTCTTATGTCCCCCGCGCTTTCTCCGGCGGCTTTCGCGGACAATGCCGCGCTGAAGGTCGGGATCATGGGGGGCGAGGATGAAGCGGTCTGGGCCGTGGTCGCGGAACAGGCGAAGCCGCTGGGCCTCGATATCTCGACGGTGATCTTCAACGATTACACCCAGCCGAATGAGGCGCTGGCCCGCAATGAGATCGACGCCAATGCCTTCCAGCATCTGCCCTATCTCGAAGCGCAGATCGCCGCACATGGCTATGAGATCATCCCGGAGATCGACACCGCGATCTTCCCGATCGGCGTCTATTCGAAGAAACATGCCTCGCTGGCAGAGCTGCCGGACGGCGCAGTGATCGGCGTGCCGAATGACCCGTCGAATGGCGGCCGCGCGCTCAAGGTGCTGGAGCAGCTGGGCCTGATCAAGGTCAACCCGGAAGCCGGTATTCTGGCGACGGTGATCGATGTGACCGAGAACCCGAAAAACCTCGACCTGCGCGAGCTGGATGCCGGTGTGGTCGGGCGCGCGATTGATGACCTTGACGCGGCGGTGGTCAATACCGACTGGGCGGCCAAGGCTGACCTGCTCGACAACCGGATCGCCGAGGAATCGGGTGTGAACAACCCCTATACCAATTTCATCGCGATCCGCACCGCTGACAAAGATGCGGAATGGGTTGCGAAACTGCGCGAAGCCTTCCAGTCCGACGCGGTCAAAGCGGCTTATGCCGATGCTTACAAAGGCGCGGCAGTTCCCGCCTGGTAAGATTTGGGTTAAGTGACACCGATCAGGGCGCCCGGATCAGCTCCGGGCGCCCTGACTGATTGAAGGAGCGGTGCCGATGGGGCAGGCGGGGAAAGTGGCCGGCGCGGATGTACCGGCGGTGCAGCTGGATCATGTGGTCAGGCGGTTCAATGACCGGCCGGCGCTGGATGATATATCGCTGACGCTGGCACGGGGCGAGATCGTCGGGCTGATCGGGCGCTCCGGCGCGGGGAAGTCGACGCTGATCCGCTGCCTGAACGGGCTTGACCGGCCGCAGGCGGGGCGCGTTGTGATCGACGGCACCGATATCTCGACGCTGTCGGAACAGGCGCTGAACCCGGTGCGCCGCCGGATCGGGATGATTTTCCAGCATTTCAATCTGTTATCCGCGAAGACCGTGGCCGAGAATGTCGCGCTGCCCCTGAAGATCGCCGGCGTGGCCCGCGCCGCCCGGATGAAACGGGTTATGGAATTGCTGGATCTGGTCGGGCTTGCCGAGAAGGCGAATACCTATCCGGCGCAGCTTTCGGGCGGGCAGAAACAGCGGATCGGCATCGCGCGGGCCCTGGCGCCCGAGCCGCTTTTGCTTTTGTCGGATGAGGCGACCTCGGCGCTCGACCCCGAGACCACGCAACAGATCCTGACGCTTTTGAAAGATGTGAACCGCCAGCTCGGCCTGACGATCCTGATGATCACCCATGAGATGGAGGTGGTGCGTCAGATCGCCCATCGTGTCCTCGTGCTGGATGCGGGCCGGATCGTCGAGGAAGGCCCGGTGGCCAGGGTGCTCGCCAGTCCTCAGACCGACACCACCCGCAGCCTTTTGCGTGGCCTCTCGCCGGTCTTGCCGGCGGATCTGGTGGCGCAGATCGCGCCCGAAGGGGATCAGGCGCTGATCCGCGTTGATGTCTACGGGCCCGATGCCCGCCGCCCGCTTCTGGCCGGGGTCGAGGCGATCACGGGACAGCCCGCGCGGCTGCTGCATGGCGGCTTGAATGATGTTCAGGGCGAGCCTTATGGCAGGCTTTTTCTCGCACTTGGGACCAATGATCAGGACAAGCTGGCCGCAGTGGTGGCAAAGCTGAAACCGGAAACGACCGCAATTGAGGTGCTCGGCTATGTCCCCGCAACTGTTTGAGACGCTGCTGGGCTGGGCGATGACGCGGCCGATGTTCGACCTTCTGGTCAAGGGGATGTGGGAGACGGTGGTGATGACCGGCGTCTCTGGCGCGCTGTCTTTCGTGATCGGCCTGCCGCTGGCCCTGATCCTCGTGACGACCGACAAGGGCGGTATCTTTCAGAACCTGCTGATCAACCGGAGCCTTGGCTGGCTGGTCAATGCGCTGCGGTCGGTGCCGTTCATCATCCTGCTGGTGGCGGCGATCCCGCTGACGCGGCTGATCGTGGGCACGGCCATCGGGATCAGCGCGGCGATTGTGCCGCTGACGCTGGCGGCGGCGCCCTATTTCGCACGTGTGGCCGAAGTGTCCCTGCGCGAGGTCGACCGCGCTTTGATCGACGCCGCCCGCGCGATGGGGGCGACGCGGATGACGATCCTGCGCGATGTGCTGATCCCCGAGGCGCTGCCGGGTATCGTTTCGGGCTTTACTGTGACCATGGTGACGCTGATCGGCGCCTCTGCGATGGCGGGGGCGGTGGGGGCCGGCGGGCTTGGCGATATCGCGATCCGCTATGGTTATCAGCGGTTCGAGACGGTGATTATGGTCGCAGTCGTGATCATCCTGATTGTGATGGTGTCGATCATGCAATGGGCCGGAGATGCGCTGGCACGGCGCATCGACCACCGCTGAGTGAAAGCATACAGGCTGATGCGCTTTGCACAGCGCATCAGCAATGGCGCTTGCAGATGACTGCAGATGACCGGTGCGTCAGATTGACATGGCGCGGATATATAAATGAAAACAGCGGCCTTTGGCCGCTTTCTCACATCACATCTTAAGGGATGATCCTGGACTGGAGCGGGCGAGGCGATTCGAACGCCCGACCCTAACCTTGGCAAGGTTATGCTCTACCCCTGAGCTACGCCCGCAACCGGTCCGGATGGCGGTGATCTAACCCCGCCTGCGCCAGGGCGCAAGAGGGGAAATGTAAAAATCTGTTACCTTGCGCAAAAACAGTGGCTAAGCCGTTGCGAAGGCAGGTTAAACCTCGGAGGGCGCGCCGCCTTCGAACCGGTTCTCGGCCTGATAGGAACAGGGCGCCTCCTGCATCTGGAGATGAAGTTTCTCGCCGCTATAGGGATGGGCGCGGGCAAGATCCTCGTCGAAATCAATGCCGAGGCCGGGGCCTTCGGGGGGCAGGATATAGCCATTTTCCCAGCGGATGGTGTTTTTGATCAGGCGCTGATGGAAGGCGCCGCCGGTCTCGATGGTCTCGACCAGCAAAAGATTGGGAATGGTGACGCCAAGATGGATATTCGCAGCCCATTCCACAGGCCCGGCATAGAGATGCGGCGCGATTTCGGCATTATAGACCTCGGCAATGGCCGCGACTTTGCGGCCCTCGGATATGCCGCCAAGCCGGCCAAGCGCCGGTTGCAGGATCCGCACACCGCCGGCACGCAAAAGCGTGGCGAATTCGGTCTTGGTGGTCAGCCGCTCGCCGGTGGCAAGCGGAATGCGGACCTGTTTCGCGACCTCGGCGAATTCCAGAAGATTGTCGGGCGGGATCGGTTCTTCATACCAGAGCGGGTTCCAGGGCTCGAGCTCGCGGCCAAGGCGGATGGCGCCTTCGGTGGTGAACTGGCCATGGGTTCCGAACAGCAGGTCAGCGCGGTCGCCGACCGCTTCGCGGATGGTTTTGCAAAAGGCGACCGAGCGCGAGATGTCGCTGAGTGCCGGTTGGTGGCCGCCGCGGATAGTGTAGGGGCCGGCGGGGTCGAATTTCAGCGCGGTGAAGCCCTGGTCGACATAGTGCAAAGCCGCCTCGGCCTGCTGGTCTGGGCTGGCCCAGAATTCGGTCGGGTCCTGGCCTGGACCGGGGTAGATATAGGTGTAAGAGCGCAGGCGATCATTCATCCGCCCGCCATTCAGCGCCCAGACCGGGCGGTTGCGCGCCTTGCCGATAATGTCCCAGCAGGCGATCTCAAGCCCTGAAAAGGCGCCCATGACGGTGAGATCGGGGCGCTGTGTGAAGCCCGAGGAATAGGCGCGGCGATACATCAGCTCGATATTTTCGGGGTTTTCGCCCTGCATATGGCGGGTGAAGACGTCTTCGATGACGGCCTTCATCGCTTTGGGACCGACGCTCGAGGCGTAGCATTCGCCATATCCGGTGATGCCGCAGCGCGTGGTGAGTTTCGGAAAGATCCAGTAGCGGCCGCCCCAGCCGGGGGCGGGCGGGGCGACGACGAAAATTTCCAGGTCTTGCAGGATCATCACTGGTGTCTCCTGGTTGGGGAGCGCCGGCGGGTTTACACCCCCGTACCCCCGTGGAGTATCTGGATCAGGAGGAAGGTAGCAGGGATTTCTTCAGGAGGTTTGATGGTTTGCGACGAGGGGGCGTCGGGATCAGGGGATGAGGGCGGTGATCCGGTGCAGGAGGTCGGCGGTCTCTTTCGGTCTGGCGAAGAAGGGGGCATGACCGCAGGCGAGGGAGAAACGGTGATCGGGCGGGACAGCACCGGCCATGGTGTGCTGGAAGGCGGGTGGGATGGCGCGGTCGTCTTCGCAGGTGATGGCGAAGCGCGGCAGGTTCCGTGAGCGTGTGGTAAGACGGATCGGAGTTTCCTGCGGTGCAATGGATTCGGGCGCCATATGGCGGGCGGCAAGAGCCTGGGTCTCTGGCGGGCAGTCGTGGAAGAACAGGGGCGTCAGGCTTTCGGGGGCGAAGCTGTAGCTGCCGGTGCCGTGATCGATTCTGAGGGCGGGGCGCAGTGGTTGTTCGCTCTGGCTGCGGCGGCGTGAGGCGACGGAACTGCCGTTCCCGGGGATATAGGCGCAGAGCCAGATGAGGGCCTGGATTTTGGCCGGATCGGTTTCGGCCGCGGCGGTGATCGGAAAGCCGCCGGCGGAATGGCCGACGAGGAGAGTGGGTCCGGTGAGGCTGTCGCAGATCGCCCGCGCCTGGTCACTGAGGCTGGTCCCTGGGCCGCGCGGCAGGTCGATTGCGCGGGCGCTGTGGCCGTAACCGGCCAGGGCTTCGGTCAGCCAGGGCCAGCACCAGGCACCAAAGCCCGAGCCGTGGACCAGCAGAAAGTCAGCCATGCCCGATCCGGGTCAGGAAATCGCGGATCGCATCGGCATAGTCATCGGGCTTTTCGGCCAGGGGAATATGGCCGGCGCCCCGGATCAGACGGAACTGGTGACCGGGGATCAGATCGGCGGTCTCGCGCACCAGATCGACGGGGGTGGAGCCATCATGGCTGCCGGCGATCACCAGGGTCGGGAGCCGCAGTGTCGCGGTGGTCTCGTAGAAATCGGTGCCGGCAATGGCGCTGGCGCAGCCGGCCCAGCCCTCAGGGGATGTCGCGAGGAAGCGGGTGCTGAGACCGGCAAGGGCCGGGCTTTCGCGCCAGTTGCGGCCCAGCCAGCGTTCCATCGTGGCGTCATGCAGGGCGGCGAGCCCTGCGCGGCGCACCAGCGCGATACGGTCCTGCCATTGCGAGGCGATACCGATACGGGCGGCGGTGTTCGACAGCACGAGGCCCCGCACGAGATCGAGCCGTTTCACCGCCAGGCCCTGGGCGATCAGGCCCCCGATCGAAAGGCCGATCACCACGCAGTCTTTCAGACCGAAATGCCCGATCAGCCGTTCAGTGTCCTGGATCAGCGCGCCCATCTTATAGGGCGCGGGCGGGCAGTCGCTGGCGCCATGGCCGCGCAGATCGAAACTTAGAATGCGGTGCCGGGGCAGGCGGTCGATCAGCGGTTGCCAGATCTCATTGCTGAGGCCAAGCGCGTGGAGCAGCACCAGAGGCGGGCCGTCCTCGGGGCCGGTGAGGCTGGCATTGAGACGCAGATCGGGCAGGTAGATGAGGGGCATGTTCGATATCTGTAATTATTTTCCGGAAATCCGGCGGTCGTCGGCAGAAAATGTTCGATCTTGTCACGAGGCCTTTGTGAGGCATTTGCGGAACAGGTCTTCTGACACATTGCCACCCGAGGCGATACAGATCACCTGATCAGGCAGATCAGGGCGGAAGAGCGCCGCCGCAAGCGCCACTGCGCCGCCGGGTTCCAGCACCAGACGCACATGGCGGAAGGCGAGCGTCACGGCCTCCAGCGCCTCTGAATCACTGACCACAAGCCCCGGACCGGCCAGGGCGGAGAGGAGCGGGAAGGTCATTTTTCCGGGTATGGGCGTCAGGATCGCATCGCAGACCGATCCGGTCAGGGCAGGGTTGCGCAGCCGTTCGCCGGCGGCAAGCGAGCGCGCCATATCGTCAAAGCCCTCGGGCTCGGCGGTGCGCAGGCGCAGTCCGGGCGCGCGTGCCTCCAAAGCCAGCGCAACACCTGAGGACAGCCCGCCGCCGCCGCAGGGCACCAGCACATCGGCGCGGGCCAGGCCGGCCTCCTGCGCCTGTTCTGCGATCTCCAGCCCGACGGTACCCTGACCTGCGATCACCTCGGCATGGTCATAAGGCGGGATCAGGGCATAGCCGCGCTCTGTCGCGATCCGGGTGGCGATGGCATCGCGATCCTCGGTCGCGCGGTTATAAAGCACGACCTCGCCCCCCCAGGCGCGGGTATTGGCGATCTTCACCTGCGGCGCATCCTCGGGCATCAGGATCACGCTCGCGATCCCATGGCCCGAGGCCGCGCGCGCCACGCCCTGGGCGTGATTGCCCGAGGACATCGCGATCACGCCCGGCGTTCCTGGCGGCAAGGCCGAGACCGCCGCCCAGCCGCCGCGCGCCTTGAAACTGCCGGTGACCTGGAGCGATTCCGCTTTCACAAACACCTGGCGGCCGGCGATCCGGTCCAGGAGCGGCGCGTTCAGCAGCGGCGTGCGCAGCACATGGCCCCGCAGGCGCGTGGCTGCGGTTTCGATCATGGTGATGTTCATGCAAGGGCTCCGGTCCAGGCGGTCAATGCGGCAAGCGCCTCTGGCTCATCGAGAAAGGGCACATGGCCGCGCCCGGGGATTTCAGTGACAGCGAGATCGGGCCGGATCCGCAGCATCCGCGCAACTGTCGCAGGCGAAAGCAGGTCGGAATTCGCGCCCCGGATCAGCGCGACCGGCAGGCCCCGGCTTGCCTCCCATTGCGGCCAGAGATCGGGGAGCGGCTGGGTCGGGTCATAGCCCGCGAGAAACGCGTCGCGCAGCGCCGGGTCGTAGCGCAGGGCCAGTCCGCCGGGCACTTCGCGAAACAGCCGCGCCGCGTAAGCGAGCCAGTCCGTTGCGCTGAGCCCGGTAAAGCCCGGGCTGTTGGCGGCCATTTGCAGCGCCACTTCGGCAAGGCTGCGGGCCTGGGGAGTACGGCCGATACGGGCCGCGATGCCCGACAGCCCTGCGGGCGCGATTTCGGGGCCGATATCGTTGAGGCAAAGCCCGATCAGCCGCTCCCGTACCAGCTGGGCCAGCACCATGCCGATCAGCCCGCCGCGCGAGGTGCCAAGAAGCGCCGCGCGCCCGACCCCCAGATGATCCAGCAGCGCCAGCGCATCGGCGCCTTCCTGCGCGATTGTATAGGTTGCGGCGCCGGTGAAATCGCTCTCGCCGCGGCCGCGGTAATCCATCCGGATCACGCGGCAGCCTGCCAGTGCCGGCAGCGCGGGGATGAAATCCTCTTTCGTGCGGGTCAGACCGGCGAGGCACAGGACCGGCAGGCCATCCTCTGGCCCGTCAAGGCAGTAGGCCAGCCGGGCGCCGTCGGGGCTGGTGAAGAACAGGGTCTCGCCCGTCGGATCTTCGGCACTGAGCCTGTCCTGGTCTGGCATGGCATCTCCTTCCTGGGTCTGCATTGGCTGCGGATGGGGCAGGGATATAGGGCGGCAGAGGCCGGTGGCCTCGGCCCAGATTGCCCGCTGCGGGGCGCAGGGGGAAGGGGGGCGGTTCGGGTTTGACCTGGAATGCCGGGCTTTCACGGGCCCGGGGCCGCGCAAAAACCGCAAGCGCGGCATCACGCCGCTTGCCGCGCGGGGGGTTCAGCCGTAAATCCCCCCAAACCGTTGCTACACCTGTCGCCATTTTCTCATCGCACTCCTTGCCGAAACCCCAGCCGGGGCGGTTTGCGCCCGCCCCGGGGATCCGGGGTCACCGGCCTGACACCGCCCGACCAGCCACAGGAGCCCCCATGGCCCGTAAGCCAGCAAATGCCCGTGCGGCTGCCACAAACTCAGCCGCCAATGGCGAGGAGCGTGCGTCGCGCAAAGTTTCGGCGCTTGGGGGCTTGCGACCTTTCCTGCGGCCTTACCGTCTTATGCTGCTGCTGGCGCTGTTTGCACTGGTGCTGACGGCGGGGGTCACGCTTGTGCTGCCGCTGGCGGTGCGCCGGGTGGTTGATGGCTTTGGCAATCACCTCGAACTTCTGGACACTTATTTCTCGGCCTTTCTGCTGATCGCGGCGCTGCTCGCTCTGGGGACGGGGCTGCGCTACTATGTCGTGACCCGGCTGGGAGAGCGGGTTGTCGCCGATATCCGCAAGGCGGTGTTTGCCCGGGTGACCTGCCTTTCGCCGTCGTTCTTCGAGAAGACCATGACCGGCGAGGTGGTTTCGCGCATCACCACCGATACCACGCTGATCCTGTCGGTGATCGGCTCGTCGGTTTCGGTCGCGCTGCGCAATCTCCTGATGCTGATCGGTGGCATGGCGATGCTGCTGCTGACTTCGGCCAAGCTCACCGGGCTGGTCTTGCTGATCGTGCCCGCCGTGGTGGTGCCGATCGTGGTGATGGGGCGGCGTCTGCGGCGGCTGTCGCGCGAGAACCAGGACTGGATCGCGGAAAGCTCGGGCATGGCGTCTGAGGCGCTTGGCGCCATTCAGACCGTCCAGGCCTTTACCCATGAAGAGGCGACGCGCGCCAGATTTGCCCGGGTGACGGAAGAGAGCTTCATTTCGGCAAAGACCCGGATCGGCACCCGCGCGGTGATGACGGTGATCGTGATTTTCCTTGTATTCGCAGGGATTGTCGGCGTGCTCTGGATCGGTGCGCGCGATGTGCGTGGCGGTACGATGAGTGTTGGAGAACTGATCCAGTTCGTGATCTATGCGGTGCTGGTGGCGGGCTCGGTCGGCTCGCTGTCGGAAATCTGGGGCGAATTGCAGCGCGCCGCCGGCGCGACCGAGCGGCTGGTCGAGCTTTTGAACACCGAAGATGAGATCCGCGATCCTGCGACGCCCCTGGCGCTGCCGCGCCCGGTGAAAGGTGCGATTGCCTTCGAGACTGTCGGCTTCTCTTATCCGACACGCCCGGGCCAGCTGGCGCTGGACGGGGTGTCCTTCACAGTGAATCCGGGCGAGACCGTGGCGCTGGTAGGCCCCTCAGGGGCCGGGAAATCCACCGTTTTGCAACTGATCGAACGGTTCTATGACCCGCAATCCGGGCGCATCACGCTGGACGGGATCGCGCTGGACAGCCTGTCGCGCGAAAATTTCCGCCGTGAAATTGCGCTGGTGCCGCAGGATCCGGTGATCTTCGCGATGACGGCGCGCGACAATATCCGCTTTGGCCGCCCCGATGCGACCGATGCCGAGGTCGAGGCTGCGGCCCACACCGCGCAGGCGCATGATTTCATCATGGGGCTTCCCGGCGGCTATGACAGCCGGCTGGGCGAGCGCGGCGTGATGCTGTCAGGCGGCCAGCGCCAGCGCATTTCCATCGCGCGGGCGATCCTGCGCGATGCGCCGGTCCTGCTGCTGGATGAGGCGACTTCCGCGCTGGATTCGGAATCGGAACATGCGGTCCAGACCGCGTTCAGCCGCCTGTCGGAAGGGCGCAGCACGCTGGTTGTGGCGCATCGCCTTGCCACCGTCAAAAGCGCTGACCGGATCCTCGTCTTCGAGGGGGGGCGGATCGTGGCCGAAGGCACGCATGACGCGCTGGTGCGCGAAGGCGGGCTTTATGCGCGGCTGGCAAAACTGCAGTTCACCGACGGGCTGGCGGCCTGACAGGTGAGGTGGCAGGTCAGGTATTCCGCCATGCCTGACCCGGCTGTTGCTTTGACCTTGCGTTGAAAAGCGGCGAAAAAGGTTGGCAAGCCTCGCCCCCGTTGCCACATTCCGGTGATGAGCCGCGCGGGAGACGGGGCGCAGAAGGGGAGAACGGCATGGCAGGAACCGCGACAGGCGCTGCAGCTGCAGGGCAGAAGGTCTACGCCACGAAAGACGATTTCAGGGCGCTGGAAGCCGAGATGCCCTGGGCGGACCGCGATGTTCCCCGCACCATCTATGAGGCGCTGAGCCGGGTGAAAACCGCCCATGGCGCGCGTCCGGCAATCAGCTATCAGCTGCTCTCGGATCCCGGTGCGGCAAATGCGACCCTGACCTGGGCCGGGCTGCATGACCAGGTGACGCGGGCGGCGAATCTCTTTCGCGCGCTCGGGGTCGGGCCGAGCGATGTCGTGGCCTATGTGCTGCCCAATACACTCGAGACGGCGGTGACGCTTTTGGGCGGCATGGTTGCGGGGATCGCCAATCCGATCAACCCGCTGCTGGAGCCGTCGCAGATTTCCTCGATCCTGCGTGAGACGAAGGCGAAGGTGGTGGTGACGCTGCGTGCCTTTCCCAAAACCGATATCGCGCAAAAGGTGGCCGAGGCCGTGCGCCATGCCCCGAATGTGAAACATGTGCTGGAAATTGATCTCCTCACCTATCTGACCGGGGTGAAGAAATTCATCGTGCCGCTGGTCCGCCCGAAAAGCCCGGTCGCGCATACAGCGGATGTGCAAAGCTTCCACACCGCGCTGGCGCGTCAGCCCGGCGACCGGCTGACCTTCCCGGATAATCCCGCCGACCGTGTTGCTGCCTATTTCCACACCGGCGGTACCACGGGCATGCCCAAGGTCGCGCAGCACAAAGTCTCGGGAATGATCTATAACGGCTGGATCGGCGGCACGCTTTTGTTCCGCGAGACCGATGTGGTCATGTGTCCGCTGCCCCTGTTCCATGTGTTTGCCGTCTATCCGATCCTGATGTCGATGATCTCATCGGGCGCGCAGGTCGTGTTCCCCACGCCGGCCGGATACCGGGGCGAGGGGGTTTTCGACAATCTCTGGAAGCTGATCGCGCGCTACCGCTGCACCTATCTGATCACCGTGCCGACCGCCCTGGCCGCGCTGATGCAGCGCCCGGTCAATGCCGATATCTCAAGCCTGCGCGCCGGGTTCTCGGGGTCGGCGCCCTTGCCGATAGAGCTGTATAACCGGTTCAAAAAGGAAACCGGCGTCGAGATTGTCGAGGGCTATGGCCTGACCGAATGCACCTGTCTCGTGGCGGTGAACCCACCGGCAGGCGTAAAGAAAAATGGCTCGGTCGGGCTTATCTTTCCCTATAGCCATGTTCGGATCCTGAATCGCGACGGAGAGGGCGGCTTTACCGAGGCCGGCACCGATGAGGTCGGCGAGATCTGCGTCGGCTCGCCTGGGGTCTATGAGGGCTCGACCTATACCGAGGACGACAAGAACAGGGATCTCTTCGCCGAAGGTCGGTTCCTGCGCACCGGCGATCTGGGCCGGATCGACGGCGACGGCTATCTCTTCATCACCGGCCGCGCCAAGGATCTGATCATTCGGGGCGGCCATAATATCGACCCGGCAGTGATCGAAGAGGCGCTGAGCGGCCATCCGGCAGTCGCCATTGTCGGCGCCATCGGCCAGCCTGACTTACATGCGGGGGAATTGCCCGCAGCCTATGTCGAGCTGGTCAAAGGGGCCACGGTGACGGTGCCTGAGCTGATGACTTATGCCGAAAGCCATATCTCCGAGCGCGCGGCAGTGCCGAAATATATCGAGATCCTGCCCGAATTGCCGAAAACCGCTGTCGGCAAGGTCTTTAAGCCCGATCTGCGAAGGCTGGCGATCATCCGCTGTTTCAACGCAGCCCTCGATAAGGCGGGGCTCGCGGTGCGGGTCACATCGGTGATCGAGGACAAGAAACGCGGCCTCGTCGCCCGGGTCGATAAAGTGGACGGTGCTACCGAGGCGCAGGTCGACGCGGTGCTTGGCGGCTTTACCAGCCCCTGGGAATGGGCCGACTGACGGGGTTTCCCGGCTTTATGACAGGAGTTTTCATTTGATGATTCCCGGCTTTCGCAGCACTCTCGCCCTTGTGAACGGCAGTTGAACGACAGTTGAAGGACATCACAGAATGAAACTGGCCAGGGGTGTTTCCGGTATCGCGCTTTCCGCTTTGCTTGCGCTGGCTCAGGTTGTGCCGGCGCTGGCCTATTCCAGCGAGATCCTGTTCCAGCACAAGCACTGGAAGGTGGATATCCATGGCTGGGATGATGGTGAGGTCGGCTGTCGTGCCGTTGTCGGCGACGACAAGGAAAGCTTTGCGATCTGGATTTTTCAGGATGCGATGATCCAGCTGCAGTTCTTTTCCACCTCCTGGGATTTCGGCACCGAAGGCCAGGTCGCGGATCTGCGGGTCCAGATCGACAAGCGCGAGGGCTGGGATCTGACCGCCGCCAGCCTCAAGCAGAATTCGGTAAGCTTCAACCTGCCCGACAGCGATGCGGCGGTGAGTTTCGTGATGGAGATCGCCGGAGGCAACAAGCTGTTCCTGCGCTCAAAAGACGGCAAAGAGGTGCAGAATTACTCGCTCGCGGGGTCGAAAGCCTCGATCACGTCCCTGCTTGAATGCGGCGATGCGATCACCGGCAAAAGCGCGCCACCGGCACCGTCCAACCCGTTCCAGTAATGCAGCTACAGGGAGAGCGGCGCTAGCAAGGCAGGCTGCTGTCCCGGTCCGAAGGGGCGGCGGTCCGGTTTGCGCCGAAAGCCCCCTTTGTCTCTGGCTTGTAAAATTGCCGTGCGACCCTTACCTGTCAGTCATATACCTTCCGGAGAAGCTGTCCCTATGCGTCTGAACCTCGCCGCCACCACCCTCCCGGTTTCGCTACGAGAACTTCAGACCCATGCCCGCATCCGTTTTTCTGTCCCATCTGTCTTGGTCCACGCCTGACGGAACACCGCTTTTCACTGATCTCAGCCTGGCCTTCGGCCCCGAACGGACCGGCGTCGTTGGACGCAATGGCTCCGGCAAGAGCACGCTTCTGCGCCTGATTTCTGGTGATTTACCACCCGCTTCCGGTCAGGTGCGGATTTCCGGTGCCAAAGCGATGATGCGACAGGAGGCGATGGAGCATCCTGACGACACCATTGCCGATCTGTTCGGTATCCGGCCCGCGCTTGATTTGCTGGACCGGGCCGAGGCGGGGCTTGCACAGGCCGATGAACTGGCGGATGCGGACTGGACATTGCCAGCCCGGATCGAGGCCGCGCTTTTGCGCTGTGGCCTCTCCGCCGCGGCGCATACACCGCTTGCGACACTTTCCGGTGGACAGCGCAGTCGCGCCGCCCTTGCCGCCCTGATCCTTGCAGAGCCGGATTTCCTGTTTCTGGATGAGCCGACCAACAATCTTGACCGTGATGGGCGCAGGGCGGTGATCGACCTCCTTCGGGGATGGACGGGCGGGGCGATTATCGTCAGCCATGATCGCGAACTTCTGGAAGAAATGGACGCCATCGTCGAACTGACCTCGCTTGGGGCAACCCGATATGGCGGGAATTACAGTGCCTTCCGGCAGCGGAAGGATGCGGAGCTGAATGCTGCGTCCCGTGATCTTGCCGATGCGGAAAAAGCCCTCTCGGATGCTGCGCGTCGCGCGCAGCAGGCGGCCGAGCGTAAGGCGCGCAAGGACAGTGCCGGGCATCGGGCGCGCGCCAGAGGGGAACAGCCAAAAATCCTGCTGGATTTCGCCAGGGGGCGGGCGGAAGCCTCGGGCGGCGCCGGCGCGCGTCTGAGGGATGCCCGGCGCGAAGCGGCGGATGAGGCAATGTCCGCCGCGCGCGAAAAGGTCGAAATCCTGCAACCGCTCCGTATGGACATTCCTCCGACCGGCCTTGCCCCCGGCAAGACGGTGCTGACACTGGACGGGGTGACCGGCGGATATGACCCTGCCCGCCCTGTGATCCGCGATCTGTCGCTGACCGTCACCGGCCCCGAACGGATCGTCATTGCCGGGCCGAATGGCAGCGGTAAGACCACTCTGCTAAAGATCATCACCAGTCAGATCATACCGCAATCCGGGCGGGTGGAGGTGATGGTGCCCTTCGCGCTGCTGGATCAGCATGTCGGATTGCTCGATCCCGCCCGCAGCCTTCGCGATAACTTCCTGCACCTGAACCCCGTGGCGGATACCCATAAGGCCCATGCCGCACTGGCCCGGTTTGGGTTCCGTGCTTCGGATGCCTTGCGTTATACGCGCGAATTGAGTGGCGGCGAGCGCCTTCGCGCCGGACTGGCCTGCGCCCTTGGCGCAACGCCGCCGCCGATGTTGCTGATCCTGGACGAACCGACCAATCACCTCGATCTGGACGGGATCGCCGCATTGGAGGCCGCGCTGGCCGCTTATGATGGTGCGGTGTTGGTGATCAGCCACGACACGGAATTCCTTGAATCGCTCGCCTGGGACAGAGCGATTCATCTTGTGGTATGACCGTTTCGTCCCGCATCGCAGCCGCTCGGGTGATCTCTGAAGCCGGCGGCTGGCGTCTCTCAGCGGAGCCTTGAGAGAGCGTTTAACCGGGGGGCGGGCAGGGGGACCCAGGGTTTGCTGTTCAAAGCTCGGGCGGCGCAGGTTTGGGTGCCAGACCGTGTTGCATCGGAGGTCACGCGGCCGTCGCGCCAGACTGGCTGATAGGCCAGCGGATCCTAACCAACTAAAACTCTCGGCTTTACTTTTCTGATAAAACTTGTCATCCATTCCGGCAGCCAGGCAATGGTTCCAATCCATCCCTTTGCCGTCGCGAGGCCATATGACCGGTTCGTTCAGCTTCCCTGCCAGGTCCGCCCGCTCGTTCTGCGTGGCACCACGTGTCGCACCCTGCGCTGACATGCTGGCCGGTTTCCCTCATCCCGCCGGAGTTAAGTCTTGAAAAATCCGCGTCTTGTGAAAAATTCCCGCCTTGTTCTCGCGGCTTTGCTGAGCACCACGCTCGCGGCGCCGGCGCTCGCGGCAGACCCTGCCGGCGTGGTGGCACATTATGCCGATATAGCCGAAGCCTCTTACGGCGACAGCCTCGCCACCGCGCGGGTGCTGCGGGAATCACTTGGCAACTTGGTGGCGCAGCCGTCGCAGGAAACGCTGGATGCGGCGCGCAGCGCCTGGCTTGCCGCGCGCGTGCCCTATCAGCAGACCGAGGCCTTCCGCTTCGGAAATGCGCTGGTTGATGACTGGGAAGGCAAGGTGAACGCCTGGCCGCTGGATGAGGGGCTGATCGATTATGTCGACGCCGCCAGCTACGGCGAGAGCGAGGAGAACCCGCTGGCCACGCTGAATGTGATCGCGAATCCGAAATTCACTTTGTCCGGCAATGAGATCGACGCCACCACCATCACGCCCGCGCTGATCGCAGATGTGTTGCAGGAGGCCGACGGGATCGAGGCCAATGTCGCCTCGGGCTATCACGCAATTGAATTCCTGCTCTGGGGCCAGGATCTGAACGGCACCGGCCCGGGCGCGGGCAACCGCCCCTGGACCGATTATGCCACGGGTGACGCCTGCACCGGCGGCAATTGCGACCGCCGCGCCGCCTATCTGATCGCGGCCTCCGACCTTCTGGTCTCGGATCTCGAAGAGATGACCGGTGACTGGGGGGCTGAGGGCGAGGCGCGCAAAGCGGTTGTCCAGGACCCGTCGGCCGGGCTTATGGCGATCCTGACCGGCATGGGCTCACTGTCATATGGTGAACTGGCGGGTGAGCGGATGAAGCTTGGCCTGATGCTCTCGGATCCGGAAGAAGAGCATGACTGCTTCTCCGACAATACCCATAACAGCCATTATTATGATGGGCTGGGCATCAGGAATGTCTATCTCGGCGAATATACCCGCATTGATGGCACGAAACTGACCGGCCCGTCAGTGTCGGAACTGGTGGCAGCGAGGGATGCGGCCGTCGATACCCAGCTGAAGGCCGAACTGGACAGCTCGGTCGCGGCGCTGAATGCGATCAAAACCGCCGCCGAGGAGGGCTTCGCCTATGACCAGATGCTGGAGGCCGGCAATGAAAAGGGCGAGAAACTGATCATGGGCGCGGTCAATGCGCTGGTGACCCAGACCGCCTCGATCGAACGCGCAGTTTCCGTGCTGGGCCTGTCGAAGATCGATTTCGAGGGGTCCGACAGCCTCGACAACCCCAACGCCGTCTTCCAGTAAGCTGAGAGAACCGCCGCCATGATCGTCTGTCATTGCATGAGCATCTCCGACCATGAGATCCGCGCCGCCGTGGACTGGATGCGGGCGGCGGATCCTTCGACCATCATCACTCCGGGCAAGGTCTATCACGCGCTTGGTAAGAAGGCGGATTGTGGCGGTTGCATGCCGGTCTTCCTTGATACGATGCGCAGCTGCGAGAGCTTTGGTGTGGCCGGAGATCCGGCGAGACCGGCAGTTCCAATGCTGAAACCGATGCGCGCGCGCCGCCTCGGCTGAGAAAAAGCCAGAATTTTTCCGGGCGTTTTTGTCAGATTTAGAATTATTCTAAAAAGTTTCTCTCCCCCCATAGACAGCGGCGTCGGGTCGATTTACCTTCTGCCCATCCGTAGCAAGCCGGGCCCTGCGCCCGCGCAACGATTGGGGTTTGCCATGAAGGGCGACAAGAAAGTCATCGAATATCTCAATGCCGGCCTGCGCTCCGAGCTGACCGCGGTGAGCCAGTATTGGCTGCATTACCGCCTGCTCGACGACTGGGGCTATGGCAAACTGGCCGCCAAGGCGCGGGCCGAGTCGATCGAAGAGATGCAGCATGCGGATAAGTTCATCACCCGCATCATCTTTCTCGAAGGCCACCCGAATCTGCAAAAGCTCGACAGCCTGCGGATCGGCCAGAATGTGAAAGAGATCCTCGAGGCGGACCTTGCCGCTGAACACGGTGCCCGCGACCTCTATATCGAGGCGCGCCGCTATTGCGACGAAGCCGGCGACTATGTCAGCCGCGCGCTGTTTGACGAGTTGATCCAGGATGAGGAAGGCCATATCGACTTCCTCGAGACCCAGCTGGGTCTGTTCAAAGAACTTGGCGACAAGAATTACGGCCTGCTGAATGCTTCGCCAGCGAATGAAGCCGAGTAAGAACAGCCTTAATATCTGATCCTGAAGAGCCGTGGAGGGGAAACCTGCCGCGGCTCTTTCAGTATGAGAAGCAGGAGGGGGCCAGCCCCCTCGCGGCTTTGCCGCTCACCCCCGGGATATTTAGAGACAGATGAATGCTGCGGGGTGTATTCATCTGTCCCTTAAATATCCCCGCCGGAGGCTTCCGCAGCCGGGCAGGGAGCGGCGCGCGGATCATTCCCGTGCCAGCGCCACCACCGGGTCGAGTTTCGAAGCCGCGCGCGCCGGCAGATAGCCAAAAACGATGCCGATCGTCGTTGAGGACAGAAAGGCTGCGATGATGGTGAGCGTGGAATAGCTCAGCCGGATTTCCTGGCCAATCTGGCCAGCCAGCCAGCCGCCGCCAAGGGCGAGGGCGACGCCGAGCACGCCTCCGATGAAGCAGACCAGCACCGCTTCGATCAGGAACTGCGCGATAATGTCGGACCGCCTTGCCCCCACTGCAAGACGGACGCCGATCTCGCGGGTTCGTTCGGTTACCGAGACCAGCATGATATTCATCACGCCAATGCCGCCGACGATCAGCGAGATCACGGCGATCGACGAGATCAGGAGCGTCAGTGTCCGGTTGGTGGCGGTCAGATTCTCGCGGATCGTGTCGGAATTGGTGAGGAAGAAATCCTCCTTGCCATGGCGCTGGGTCAGGAGCCGGGTGATCCGTGCCTCGGCTTCGGCCATATCGGCGTCATCATTCACCCGCACGGTGATGGAATCCACCCGGTTCTGGCCGGTGATGCGCTGGCTGACGGTCGTATAGGGCAGGAAGATCCGCGGCGTTGAGGGGCCAAAGCTCTGGCCGGAGGCGCTGACCACACCGATCACCTCAATCGGCACCCGCCCGATCAACAGGACTTTGCCGATCGGATCCTCGCCCGCGGCAAAGAAGGCGTTGCGTGTATCACTGTCGAGCACGCCGACCTGGGCGCGGCTGTCTATCGCAATCTGGGTCAGAAGCTGCCCGCTGGCCACCGAAAACCCGCCGACATCGAAATAGCCCGCGCCGACACCGCGCACGGAGAGGCTCGCTGTTACCGCGCTGCGTGTCACATTTTCCGTGGTGGAGATCTCGGGTGAGGCCGAGGCGGTATAGGGTTCGCCAGCCAGCACCGTCGCATCAGTGTCGATCAGTGTGTTGATTCGCCGTGCATTGCGGTCGCCAAAACCGGTGCCGGGGCGCACGGTGATGGTCGAGGTGCCGAGCGAGGCGATATTTTCAAGCACCTGCTCGCGCGATCCGGTGCCAAGCGCCACCACCGATACGACCGAAGCGATGCCGATGATGATGCCGAGCATGGTCAGAAAGCTGCGCAGCCGGTGCGCATTGAGCGAGCGCAGCGCCATTGTGAAAGCGTCGCGCAGCCGCCCGAGCCGGGCGAGGGCGCCGGTTTTCTCGGGCGGCGCGGGGTCGGGCCTTGCGCCCGTCACCGGTGCCGGGCCGCTGTCCGACAGGATCGTGCCATCCGAGATCTCGATCACCCGTCCGGCGCGGGCGGCGACATCGCGGTCATGGGTGACGATGATGATCGTATGGCCGCGCGCATTCAGCTCATCGAGCAGCGCCAGCAGATCCTTGCCTGAGCGGTTGTCGAGCGCGCCGGTCGGCTCATCGGCGAGTATTACCTCGCCACCATTCATCAGCGCGCGTGCGACAGAGACACGTTGCTGCTGGCCGCCCGAAAGCTCTGACGGGCGGTGGTCGCTGCGCTCGCCAAGGCCAAGCCGCGCGAGCAGGTCTTTCGCGCGTCGGGATCTCTCGCCAGCGGGGCGGCCGGCATAGATCGAGGGAACTTCGACATTGCCGCTGGCGTCAAGATCGGCAAGAAGCTGATAACGCTGAAAAATAAATCCGAAATGCAGCCGGCGCAGCCGGGCGCGGCCTTCTTCGGGCAGGGCAGTCACATCGATGCCGTTGTAGTGGTAGCTGCCTGTATTTGGCCGGTCGAGACAGCCGATGACGTTCATCAGCGTCGACTTTCCCGAACCGGAGGTGCCGACAATCGCCACCATCTCGCCGGCATGGATGGTCAGGCTGACATCTTGCAGCACGGTGAGGCTCTCGCCGCCGCTGGTGAAGCTGCGGCTGATGCCGCGCAATTCAATCAGCGGCGGGCCGCTTTTGACGGGATCACTCATCTGCCCGGCCTCAGAACAGCCCGCCCGAGGGCCTCGGTGTCCCCGGCATCCGGCCGGTCTGACCCGGTTGCTGGCCCGCCCCACGCGGCATGGCGCCAGGACCGGCGGTCACGATGCGCTCGCCTTCGCCGATCCCGGAGAGGATCACGGTCTGGCTGGCGGTGGCGGCCCCGGTCTCGACATCGCGGATCTCGACCGCGCCGGTGGCCGGGTCCAGCACCCGCAGCTTACTCCCGCTGCTCCGCCCCGAGATCACCGCGGCGGTCGGCACGATCAGCGCATCGGGGATCTCTTCCATCACGATCACCACTTCGGCGGTCATGCCGATCCTGAGGATGCCTTTCGGATTCGGCACTTCGAGAATGGCGCGGTAATAGATCGCCGAGCTGGTATCGACCTCATCGGAGGTTGCAATCGAGGCCGGCGCCGGCTCGATATCGCGCAGGACCGCGTCAAAGCGCATATCGGGCGCGCCCGACAGGGTGAAACTTGCCTTTTGGCCGGCATGAACCGCGATCACGTCGGCCTCGGAAATATCGACCTTGATGATCATGCGGTCGAGTTCGGCCAGTTTAATCAGCGTCGGGCTGGATTGGTTGGCGTTGATCGTCTGCCCTTCGCGCGCGACCAGGGCCACGACCGTACCGTCAGAGGGCGCGGTGATCCTTGTGCGTTCCAGCGCTATATTCGCGGCCTGAACGGCAAGTTCGGCCTGGGATTCGCTGGCTTTCAGCGCCGCGAGATTGGCTTCGGCGACCTTGAACTGCGCCTCGCTGGCCTCAAGCGTCTGGGTGGTGGCGAGCTTGCGGCTGTTCAGCGCGCGCTGACGGTCGAGCGCGAGGCGGGCCTCTTCGATACTGGCCTCCTGGGCCGCGATCTGGGCACGGATCTGCGCCAGCGAGGCCTGGGCGCGCAGCTGGTCGGTCTTCTGATCCTCAGGATCGATCTGCGCCACAAGGTTTCCGGCGGCGAGTTTCTGCCCCAGCTCAACCGGCAGGGACTGGATCTGACCACCGACCTGGGCGCCGACCGAGACAAGGCTTGCGGCCTCGATCACGCCGGTTGCCAGCACGGTCTTGCGGAAGGTGCCGCGGATCACCGCCTCCGAGACCGGCGCGGCCTGGGCGGCGCCCTCGTTAACCTGCATCCGCCACAGGCCAAAGCCCGCGCCGCCGGCAAGTGCGAGGATAAGGGTGGTCCAAAGGATTTTGCGCATCTGGCTGTGATCCGGCTTGCTTGTGCTGCTCGTCTGTTGCCGGATTATACGCTTGCACCGCAAGCTTCCGTCGCGGCCCGGCCCGGGATTTATTGTTCAGGCATCGGGTCTGGTGAAGACAAAGATCACGCCCAAAGCCATGATTGCGGCGACCGCGAGGGTCAGCGGCCAGCCGGGGCTGCTGCCCCAGAGGAACACGGTGAAGCCAAGGCTGCAGCCGCCTGCTGCCATCCATTTCGCGCGGCGCGGGATTGCGCCCTTGTCGCGCCAGTCGCGCAAAAGCGGGCCGAAATGCCGGTGATCCAGCAGCCAGCGCTCCAGCCGGGGCGAAGAGCGGGTGAAACAGGCGGCAGCGAGGATCAGGAAAGGCACGGTCGGCACCACCGGCAGAAAGATCCCGACAAAGCCGAGGCCGGTGAGAAACAGACCGAGGGCCAGGAAAAGCGTGCGGGCGATGACTGATTTGGTGGCGGCCGGGCTGCCGGTGCCGGCCTCGCTGCTGAATCTCTCGCTGCTGAACCCTTTGGTGTCAGGGGGATTGCCGGTTTCGCCGGATTGCGGGCTTTTATCGGTCATGGGCACTCCCGGGCTTCAGGGGAAGGGGCGCGATCCGTTCCGGGCGGAAGCCGAGGCCGATCAGCCGCCCCATCAGCCGGGCCAGCACCGGCCAGCGCGCGATCATGCGGATAAAACCCGGCGGGCGGGGGGCGGCCGCGCCATCGGGGCGTCGTTTGCGGCGCATCATCTTTTGCAGGCCTTGCGTCGCGCGGGTGGGGAGAAGGCGCCGCGCCTCGACCCGGGCCAGGTCGCGCGGGCTCAGCCTTCTCTCGCACAGGGGGGCCGCGAGGATATTCGCTGCCGCCACCGCATCCTGGATCGCGAGATTGACGCCAAAGCCGCCGACCGGCGACATCGCATGGGCGGCGTCGCCGATGCAAAGCACGCCCGGCGCCCACCAGCGCGTCAGGCGGTCCATCCGGATCGACAGAAGATGGATCTGATCCCAGGAGGTGATCTCGTCAAACCGCCCGGCCGGAAGCCGCGCAAGTGCTGCCAGTGCCGCACGAAATGCCGGCAGGCCCGCAGCCTGCAGATCATCATAAGACCCTTTGCGGATCACATAGCCGCATTGCCAGTATTCGCCACGGTCGATCAGCACGAGGCCCTGGCCCGGGCCGGCATGGCTCATCGCGGGCGCGGGATCACCGGCCCGACGCGAGAGCCTTAGCCAGACCACATCCACCGGCGAGCCGAAATCGGTGACGATAAACCCCGCCTCGCGCCGTATCACCGAATGTCGGCCATCGGCGCCGATCACGAGCGGCGCGCGGATCTCGCCCGTCCCGCTGTCCGATTGCCAGGTAAGGCCACAGGTTTTATCGCCGGGTTTATCGCCGTCGCGCAAAAGACCGGTGACCGAATGCCCCATTCGAAGGGTGAACCCGGGCATGGCGGCGGCTTTTCCGGCGAGGAAATTCAGGAAATTCCATTGCGGCATGAAGGCGATGTAACGGCAATCTGTCTTCAGGCTGCGGAAATCGGCGATGGTCACCTGACGCCCGCCGATCTCAGCATGGAGATCGGGGGCCTTCTGATGCGGCAGAGCCAGAAATTCCTCGAGCCAGCCCAGATCGGCGATCACTTGCAGGGTCGAGGGATGGATGGTGTCACCGCGAAAATCATGCAGGAAATCAGGGTGTTTCTCGATCACCGTCACCCGCAGACCGGCGCGGGCCAGCAAGAGCCCCGCCATCATGCCCGCCGGGCCTCCGCCCGCGATCACGCAGTCCTGATCCTGTTCCGGCATCGTCCTGTCCCCGCCTCTGGCCCATCCCTGAGCCGCCTCCGCTCTGCCTTCGGGGGCAGACCGGCGCTGCCGTTCTGGCGAAAGCGGGGCGCGCGGCTTGTGGCGGCCCTGGCTGGCTGAACGCATGCGCCTATCTTCGCATGTGGGCGGGCGGGTTTCCAGATCCTCCCCGCCGCCCGGGCCTGCGTCACGCAAGCGTGTCCGGGCCCGCAAGGGTCAGGGCAGGCGGATTACCCGGCGCATTGTGGCCAGTTGCGGGCCTTTTCCTTCAAAAGCCCGACAAAGGCCTGGACCTTGCGGGTGCGGTGCAGGTCGACATGGGTGACGATCCACAAAGGCGAATCCCATTCCGGGCGCGGCGCCAGCACTTCGACGAGGTCGGGGCGGGTTGCGGCCTCCCAGGCGGGCAGGAAACCGATGCCCATTCCAGCTTCCAGCGCCGCATCCCAGGCCGCGGGTTCAGTCGAGCGGAAGGTGAGCTGTTCGTTCGACACCTTGTCGCGCAGCCAGCGGAAAAACGCGGCGCGGCTGCCTTCGCTTTCGGCGATGACAAAGCGGTGGCCGGCGAAATCATGTTCCGATTCCGGTTTGCCCCAGGCCTCGACATAGGATTTCGACGCGTAAAGCCCGTAGCGGATCCGGATCAGCGGCTGGACGACATTGTCGGGCTCTTCGGGGGCTGCGCCGGCGCGGATCGCCACATGCGCCTCGCCATAATCCAGCCGGAAGATGCGCATATCGGTCAGAAGCCGCACGATCACCGCCGGATGCTGGCGCTGGAAATCGGCCAGTACCGGGACCAGCAGGCCCGAAAGCCCGGCGATCGAGGTGATGATGAACTCGCCCTGCACCGTCTCGCCATGGCCCTTGATGCGCGAGCCGAGCTGGGCAAATTGCTCTTCGGTGGTCTGGGCGACGGTCAGCAGGTCGCGCCCGGCCTCGGTCGGCGTATAGCCGCGGGTATGGCGCTGAAAAAGCCGCGTGCCGAGCCGTTTTTCCAGCGCATCAATATGGCGGATCACAGTGGCATGATGCACGCCCAGAACTTCAGCCGCACCCGAGACGGTGCCAAGTCGGGCGACCTGAAAGGCGGTTCGGATCTCGTCCCAGTTTTCCATGAAGTTCCCCGGCTGGCTGTGCGTCAGCGCACAGATGATTACGGATTGGCGCAAGAGGCAAGAGGGCTCCGGGGTAAACATGCCAGGATGCAGGGAAATCTTCCCCTGCCCAATGAGGGGCGTGAGATTGGGTTGCTTTTGCCGCAAATTCACCAGAATGATGCGGGAGCTTGCCCGGGTGAGTATGCGCGCCACCTCCGGCTGCGCGCCGATCCGGATGGATACAAAGGGCGATTGCACCAGCGATGATCAGTTTGCCGAATTTCTTTGTCGCAATGGCGGTGGGTGCGGGCAGACTGGCGCTCTCGCAGCCCAGAATTTCACTGACCGCTATCGCCTTGGCCGGGGCCGCACTGGCGCCGATCCTGCTGCCGGCGCCGGCTGCGGCTGATCCGAAGGCAGTGATCGGGATGCAGACGGCCGATGAAGCACGGGGCTGGCAGCCGGTAGGCAAGCTGGTGCTGGGGGATCGCGGGTTTTGCACCGGGGTGCTGATCGAGCGGCAGCTGGTGCTGACAGCGGCGCATTGCCTCTTTGACAAAGATACCGGCGCCCGGCTCAGGGATGAAATGATCACCTTTCAGGCGGGCTGGCGCAATGGCCGGGCCGAGGCCTATCGCGGCGTCCGCCGTTCGGTCGCACATCCGGATTACGTTTATTCCGGCAGTGACAATCTGGGCCGCGTTGCCTGGGATCTGGCGCTTCTGGAACTCGACAAACCGATCATGTTGCCGCAGATCGAGCCCTTTCCCACTGGCCCCCGCCCGATGCGAGACGCCGCCGTCAGCGTGGTTTCCTATGCCAAGGACCGCTCGGAAGTGCCTTCGATCGAGCGTGATTGTGCGGTGCTGGCGCTGGAGACATCGGCGCTGGTGCTGACCTGTGACATCGATTTCGGCTCCTCCGGTGCACCGGTTTTCGCGCTGCGCGACGGGCGGCCCGAGGTCGTGGCGGTGATCTCGGCCAAGGCGGATTACAACGGCGAGAAAGTCGCGCTCGCCGTGGCGGTGGACGCGCCGCTGCAACGGCTGCGCGATGAACTTGGGCTCGATTTGCCCGGGCGCGGGGCGGCGGGGGTACGGGTGATCTCAGGCGGTGGCGCCAATCGCGGTGGCGGGGCGGCGGCGGAAACTGCGGCGGAAACCGCGGACCCGGCCAGCGGGGACGGCCAGGCTTCCACCATGGGGCAGGGCGGCGCCAAATTCATCCGGCCGTAACGCGTCTCGCGGCGCCTTCCCGGCACAGCGAGGCGCTCACGCGGATGTGACCTCTGCCCGGCTGTAGCGCGCCCCTTGACGCAGGGGGCCATGCTTCCCAGATCAGGATCATGCCGGACGCCATGATGGGTCCGGCGCCTATGCCCGGCCCCGTGAGGGGAGGGTTTGATCCGAAGAGCATCGCTTCCCAAGGAGGATGATCATGCGCAGCTATGATTTCGCACCGCTTTACCGTGCCACTGTCGGCTTTGACCGTGTGGCCGATCTGATGGACCGGGTTCTGACATCCGATGTCGCTCAGCCGGGCTATCCGCCCTATAATATCGAAAAAACCGCCGAAGATGCTTACCGCATCTCGGTCGCCGTTGCCGGTTTCGCCCCGGAGGATCTTACGGTCGAAGTGCGCGACGGCAGCCTGTTTGTGACCGCCCGCAAGGCCGCCGATGAGGCCCCCCGCAGCTTCCTGCATCGTGGCATCGCGACCCGCGCTTTTGAGCGCCGCTTCGCGCTGGCCGATCATGTCCGCGTCACCGGCGCGACGCATGAGCTTGGCATGCTGCATATCGACCTCGCGCGCGAGATCCCCGAGGCAATGAAGCCGCGCCGGATCGAGATTGCCGGGCCAGTCAGGGCAGAGGCCCCCGCGCTTGAGGCCAGGGCAGAACAGGTGAACTGAGGCAGCGGTCTGCCCGAGAAAATTCGGCAGACCCAGAGGCGCATCGGGCAACCGATGCGCCTTTTCTCGTCTGATACGGTTCCCTCGACAGCGAGGGATGATCTGAGTGCCACAGTCGGTATCACGGCCAGAGCAGACGGCTGAAATCTCTTGTCGGCGCCGCATGTGCCGCCGGCCACGCATGATAGATCAAGGACAGCACCACCAGGGTGGTTCAGGCGCAGTTGTCTCGCAGCCCGTACCTTGCCTGGTCCAGCTCTGGGAAACCGACAGAGGCCGAAGAGCCACAACCCGCTATCTTCAGCACTGAGATTTATGCGTAATTATTTGATATAAAATAGAAATGGCGGAAATTTGAGCTTCTGGCCCGCTGCGTGTCAGCGGCTCAAAAGAAGTCGCTCAACCGGCGACGCTTGCCGAGGCAGATTTTTCGATGCCTGCCTTCGTAATCGGGTTCCAGGCAAAGCGATTGTCCAGGCTCCCTGTTGGGCCTCCGGTTTCGCGCCGGTATCTTTCAGGATCTGTGCTGGTATTACGGAAGTCCCGGCTTCCGGGTGGCCTGCCCCTGAAGGCCGAAAAACGAAGGCTCTCGCAGCCAGGCAACACCTGCCCGAAGCGCAGGCCGGACAGGTCGTGGCGCAGGCAAAGGTGCTCTTGCGGTGGCTGGACCTATCTCTTCCTGCGTATCCAGAGGGTAACTGCCCAAAGCGCCACATAAAGCGCCGCCCAAAGTACGATCAGGTTGGGCACCGCAATAGAGGCAATGACCAGCGCAATGCCCGCGGCGGCCAGGCCAATGTTTACGATGACCGTCCCCATAGGTCTGAGCATAAGACGGGAGGGTCAGACATCACAAGGGCAGCAATCCGGGGAAACCGGCAGGTCGGCGATTTCGCGGCCCCGTGGAAATGCAGGGGCGGAACGAGCCGGGAAGCTTGCGGTGCCTTTGGGAGAGCGAACACGCCGCCCGGGCCGCGCAAACTCTGTCACAGGTGTTGCGGCAGGCGCGCGGGGGGGGCAGGAGATGTGGTCGGCCCCTGGCCTGCGACGCCGCCACTCACAGAAAAACCCCAGGCGGAACGCTCCGCCGGGGGGCATTCGGGTCAGTATGAGATCAGAGCCCCATCTTGATCAGTTCGAACTCTTCCAGGAGGCGCGCGCGCAGATCCGGGTCCATCGGCGTCTGGCGGAACAGCGTGGTCTCGACCGGGTCGAGGAAGGCGGATTTCAGCCTTTCGGGATCGATGGCATCGGTCGCGGCTTTATTGGTATTGGCATAGCCGATGGCTTCGATGATCGACGGCAGGCTTTCGACTGCGAACATCGAATTCACCCAGTCATAGACTTTGTCTTCCTTGCCGGGGCCGTTCTTCATATTGACGAAACCGCAGAAGAAGGTGGTGGAACCCTCAGCCGGCGCGCGGTTGAAGCCCACCGGGAAACCATCGGCCTGCAAAATGGCGACCGGGTCATTCCAGGACCAGGCAACCTCGACCTCACCCGATGCCATCAGCTGCGCCAGTTCCGACGGATCCGACCACCAGGAGCGCACATTCGGCGCGGCTTCGCGCAGCCAGGCGGCGGCTTTCTCGATCTGTTCATCGGTCACCTCATCCCAGGAGTCGGTGCCGGTAGCGAGGAACCCAAGCGCCCAGGCGTCATCGGAATTGTCCGAAATCGCGATCTTGCCCTTGAAGTCGGGGTTGAGGAAAACATTCAGCGAGGCGACCTTGTCCTCGGAAACCTTGTCTTTGTTATAGGCGATGGCCGTATAGGCAAAGTCATAGGGGATGAACCAGACGCCCTCATCATCTTTGATGTGATGCGATTCCAGCAATTCCGGGTCTATATTGGCGAAAGCCTCGATTTTCGACGTATCCCAGGGCTCGATCAGCCCGGCTTCGCGGTAATTCGGCACGGCGCCGGGGCAGGGGTGGACAACATCGGCCTTGAACCCGGAAGAGACTTTCTGGAACGCCTCATCGTCATCTGCATAGAACGCGTAGGTCGGCTTCTGGCCGTGTTTCGCGACATAGGGGGCAAGCGCGCCATCGATTTCCCAGCCAGCCCAGTCGAAAACGGTCAGCTCGGGGTCGGCGGCCTGCGCTGCGGTGGCAATCGCGATGGCCGAAGCGGCTCCGGCAAGGTAAGAAAGGCAACGGGTCATCGTGACTCCTCTGGCGGTTGATATCAGGCAGGTGCCGTCAGTCTGGCCCCCTGGGGCAGATCCGGGCACGGGTGATCTGTCTGAGGCTATGACAGGTGAAATTCTCTCACAAGCATCTTTGACACCCAAAACCGGCTTTCCGCCGTCGCGGATATGGGAAAGAATTCCGCTGGCTGATTTCCGGGCGGCTGATTTGTAGCCGCGTGAGACAGGCGTGAGGTCCCCCGTGCGATGAGACGGGGCCAGAGCTGAAAAGAAACGGGGGCGACAATGGCAGTGACCGGGGCAGATCAGACGGAAGGCGGATGGTCCGCGGGCCAATATGCGAAATTCCTTGATGCGCGCACGCGCCCGGCCCGCGATCTGCTGGCGGCGGTGCCGCTGGAGACGGCGCAGGAGGTGACCGATCTTGGCTCTGGCCCGGGGAATTCCACCGCGCTTTTGCGCGCAAGGTTCGGCGCGGCGCGGATCACCGGGACCGATACCGATGCGGATATGCTGCGAACCGCGCGCGCGGCGCTGCCGGATTGCGCTTTCGAGGCGGCGGATATTGCGACCTGGACGGCGGCGCGGCCGCAGGACCTGGTCTATGCCAATGCCTCGCTGCAATGGATCCCGGATCACCGGCAGCTCTTTCCCCGGCTTCTGGCGCAGCTGAGCCCGGGCGGCGTGCTTGCGGTGCAGATGCCCGATAATCTTGACGAGCCGACCCATATCGCCATGCGCGAGATCTCGGCCGATCCCCGCTGGGCTGACCGGCTGACGGCAGCCCGGGCGCGGCGCGTGCCGCTTCTGACCCCCCCGGAGCTGCACGCGCTTTTGCGCGCGGACTGCCGGCAGCTTGATATCTGGCGGACAGTCTACCAGGTGGAGCTGACCGGCACGGACGCGGTGACGCAATGGTTCCTCGGCTCGGCGCTGCGACCTTTGCTCGCGCCTTTGAGCGAAGCGGAACGCACGGATTTCCTCGACGCATTCCGCGCGCGGATCGCGCCGTTCTATCCCGAACAAGACGGGCGCGTTCTCCTGCCCTTCCCGCGCGCCTTCTTTGTCGCGACCCGGGCCTGAACGGCGTCAGGGCTGCCCCCGCAAGAGAGGGCTTGCCTTTCAGGAGGCGCCGGATAAATCTCGGCAGCGATCCCCGGCGGCAAACAGCTCTGTCGCGGGGTCTGGGCCGGCGGGAGACATCGCCGGCTCTGGCTGGAAGACCTGCTGCGAAAAGGGGGGCCGGGAGACCGGATGCGCCCCGGGCCGCAGGTTTGTGCCGCCCCCCTTTTCCGCAGTCATAAAGACAGGCCCCAGAATGACTGGGACCATAATGACAGGGATCAGAATGACTGGGAAAATGGCATGACGGCACTTGATCTGGACTTTACCCGCAAACAGTTTCCGGCCTTTGCCTCGCCGGTCCTGTCCTCACATGCGTTTTTCGAGAATGCCGGCGGCAGCTTTCCCTGTATCCAGGTGATCGACCGGCTGACGCGGTTCTACCATGACCGCAAGGTGCAGCCTTACGGGCCCTATCCGGGCGGGCAGGCGGCGGGCGCCGAGATGGATGAGGCGCGGGAAAAGCTGGCCGCGATGATGGCGGTCAAGCCGTCACAGGTCTCTTTCGGCCCGTCAACCAGTGCCAATACCTATGTGCTGGCGCAGGCGGTGCGGGCCTGGCTGAAGGGGGAGGCGAAGGCGGCGATCGTGGTGACGAACCAGGATCACGAGGCCAATAGCGGCGTCTGGCGGCGTCTGGCCGATGAGGGGATCGAGGTCCGGGAATGGCGGCTCGATCCTGCGACCGGTTCGCTCGATCCGGCGGATCTGAGCGCGCTGCTGGCGGATGGGCAGGTGCGGCTGGTGGCCTTCCCGCATTGCTCAAATGTGATTGCAGAAGTGAATGATGTGGCGGCGATCTCTGCGCTGGCCCATGCGGCGGGGGCGAAGGTGGTGGTCGATGGCGTGTCTTACGCGCCGCATGGTTTCCCGGATTTCCCGGCGCTTGGCTGCGACGCCTATCTGTTTTCCGCCTATAAGACCTATGGCCCGCATCAGGGGATCATGGTGCTGGACGAGGCTTTCGGGATGGATCTGCCGGGGCAGGGGCATTTCTTCAATCATGGCTCGCTTTACAAGCGGCATACGCCCGCCGGGCCAGACCATGCCCAGGTCGCGGCCTGTGCGGGCATGGCGGATTATGTCGACGCCCTGGCGGCGCATCACGGCATCACCGGCGATGCGGGCGCGCGGGGGCGCGCTGTCCATGATCTGATGCGCGCCCAGGAAATAAAGGTGATCCAGCCCTTGCTGGACTATCTTGCCGCGCGCAACGACCTGCGGCTGATCGGCCCCCGTGACGCGGCGCGGCGCGCGCCGACGGTGGCGGTGGAGCTGTCAGCTGCGGCAGAGCCGGTCTCGGAAGAGCTTGGCCGACACGGGATCGCCTGCTGGGCCGGGGATTTCTACGCCGTCAGGCCGCTGGAGGCGCTTGGGATTGCGCGCGAGAAGGGGGTGCTGCGGCTGTCAGCGGCGCATTACACCAGCGCCGATGATGTGGCGCGGCTGATCCGGGCGCTGGATCAGGTGCTTTGAGACAGCCGGGGTCGCCGGGGGGCAGCCCCCGGACCCCCGGAGTATTTGGGTCATGAGGAAGAGGGCGGTTGTGCGGTGATGTTTTTCGCGCGCAGCATGCTGATCTGACGCAGATTGTCTTAACTCGTCCCGCAAATTGACAAAATTCTGCGTGAGTTTGCAGCTGTAGTGAAACAGTCTGGATGGGCCTTCCGGGGTCTGAGGAGTGACATGCCGACATCCGCAAAACTGGTGGCCGCGCTCTGGTTTGCCCTGATGGGCTGGCTTGCGGCCAATGCTCATATTCCCGCGCTTCCCGATGCAGGGGCTGGCGGCACCATGGTCTTTCGCGGGGTTTCGGCAGCGATCGGCCTGATTTGCGGCTGGAAGATCATGGGAAATGGCGTTGGGTCCAGCTATGCCGATTCTCTCGGCACGGGGCTCAAGACCTCGATTGTAATGGCGTTTTTCGCGCTTATGGTGTTTTCGGGGCGGCAGATGGTCGCCGATTCGATGAAGATGCGCTATGAAGGGCCGATGGATGCCATGCTGGGCTGGTTCACCAAAATGATGGAAAACGGCCGGGATATGGTGACGGTCGGCGTGCTGGGCGTGCTGATCGTGGCGGGGGTCTTTGGCGGGCCGCTTGCCGAATGGACCAGGCGGCGCTGGCGGTGAGCGCGGCGGATCTGCCGGGCGGGGATCCCCGTTTTGCGAAATGCCCGGGGCTGCGCGATCTGATCGCCGGGCCCGGCGGTGCCGCAGGGGAGGCGCGTCTCGCCTTCTGGCAGGCGGCCACCCGCGGCGCAGAGGCCGGCGATCCGGCGCTGGAGCTGCGGCTTGCCCAGGATATCCTGGCGCAGCAGGGGGCTGCCCCGGCAGAGCGGCTTTATGCCTTGCGCGGGCCGATGCTGTCCTGTGCGGCCTCTGCTTTGCGCGCGGCCGGGCAAACCCGCGCCAATGGCCCCGAAGATGCCCGGGTCGAGACCGACAGCATGGACCACCCGTTTCGCGGCTTCTTTGCGGTGGCGCGGGCCGGGCTCAGGCACCGGCAATTTGCCGGGGGCATGAGTGGGGGGCTTATCCGCGAGGCCTTTGTCGCGACCGATGCGGTGACGGTGCTGCCCTATGACCCGCTGCGCGATCATGTTCTGCTGGTGGAACAGTTTCGCATGGGCCCCTGGATCAGAGGCGAGGCGCGACCATGGCTGATCGAGGCGGTCGCGGGCCGCATCGACGCCGGCGAGACCCCGGAAGAGGCCGCGCGGCGCGAGGCGCAGGAAGAGGCCGGCCTGACCATCGGCCAGCTTTTGCATGTCAGCGATTATTACCCGTCGCCCGGCGCGCTGACCGAATATATCTGGTCACTGGTGGGGCTTGCGGATCTGCCCGAAGAGAGCGGCGGGCTCTTTGGCCTCGCGACCGAGGGCGAGGATATCCGCACCCATGTGATCCCCTTTGACACCGCGATGGCCTGGCTCACCGAGGGCCGGCTTGCTAATGCGCCGCTGATCCTGTCGCTGTTCTGGCTGGCGCGGCAGCGGCCTGCCTTGCGCGCAGCTGCGGGCGCGGGCTGACCAGAGGCCCGAGGCGGCATCTGGGCCGCGCCCGGCGCAGGAAAGCTGCGTGTTTTGTCACGCAGGCACAGGTTTCACGCCTGTTACACTTGATCCGGGCCAGGTGGGTGGTCATAACTCTGCCTCAGTCGCCGGGGAGGCCGCCATGGGGTGGGTTGATGGGTGCGGCTCCGGTGGAATGCCGGGGATTTCAGGGCCGGATTGACCGAGATGGATGCAGATAGCCGCAAGATCCCGACCCATGAGGTCACCTATTCGCGGCTGCGCGACATGATCCTCTTTGGCGCGCTGGCGCCGGGGCAGCCGGTGACAATCCAGGGGCTGATCGGCGAACTTGACGCCGGCATGACACCGGTGCGCGAGGCGATCCGGCGGCTCGCGGCCGAAGGCGCGCTGATGCCCCAGGGCAATCGTCGGGTCTCGGTGCCGCAGATGACGGAATCGGTGCTTGATCAGCTGGGCTGGGCGCGTTTTGCGATTGAGCCGCAGCTGGCGCGGCTTGCGATGCGGGCGATGGAACCGGCGCTGATCCGGGGGTTGCGGCTTTTGGACGACCGCATCAACACCGCGATCAGCGAGGGCGATATCGCCGCCTATCTGCGGTTCAATCATGCCTTCCATTTCGCGCTTTACGAGGCGGCGGATGCGCCGGTTCTGCTGGATATCGCGCAATCCCTCTGGCTGCGGGCCGGGCCGTCCCTGCGTCTCGTGATGGGGCGGCTTGGGGGGGCCGGGCTGCCGGATCAGCATGTCGAGGCGCTGGCGGCGATGGAGGCGGGCAATGCCGAGGCCCTTGCCGCCGCGATTGCGCAGGATATCGGCCAGGGCATGGATCAGGTGCGGCTTGCGCTTGCCGAAGGGGCGTTCTGACACTGGCCGCCTTGCCCCGTGTTGAAGGCGCCAGTCACTCTTTCCCGATCCTGGATTCCCGGGACTGCACCTGACGGTGTGGATGGGAAAGTATCCTCACCCTTTCCCGCGCGGCGGGGGCTTCTGCTCGCGCAGGCAGGTGATCGGGTTGCCCACAATTGTCGTTAGAATAGCTGCAATTCTTGCGGCGCGGGATGCGGGCAAGAACCTGAGGGGTCGCCGGGAAACGGATTGTCGAGAAGGATCGCATCCGGCATCCGGGCGGTGACCGGGGGCACCTGCCTTGGATGGGGCACCGCTTGCCCGCTCTTGCCCCTGCTTTTGCGTCGGCGGCTGGCCGGGTGCAGTGCGGCGGCCTATGTGCTGCGGGAGGCCGTGCTGCCGGTGGAACCGATGAGCGTTGAAGATCTGGTGCGGCGGATCGCGGCTGCCTTCGTGACCTCTTGCTGAAGCGGGTATGCCCGCGCCTTTGGCCGCTCCCCCGTTTCGCCCGTTGTCAAAGACTGGCGCGGCGGTGCCATATGCGGCCTCAAGGTACCTGACTGCGGCGCGGCCAGGTCACAGCCTAACTGTTCATGCAGGCCAGATCAGTTGCATCGGCATCGAGATGAGAGGGGGGCGCCGCCGCGCCGCCCGCCATGCCTTCTGACCTCCCGTGGAACATGGGGTCTGGGCCGCACAACCGCAAAGCGGTGGGATATTCAGATCCCGAGGGCGAAACCCGGCCTCTTGCTGCAAGACATCCTTATGCGGGTCGGCGCTTGCAAGCTGCCGGATATCAAAGTCGACATGGGGGGCGAGAGGTGCCGGCGCGGGCAAACCCTCCCCTGGGCCCGAGACCCCTGGGCATCGTATGCCCCACATTCCATCGAAGGAAATGGCCGGGGGCTGCCGCCCTTTCAGGAGGCCGCGCAGGCTTCCGTTACCGGCGCCGCGCCGGTGTAGGTCTGCCCCCAGTCCCGCATCGAGACAAGGATCGGCTCCAGCGTGTGGCCAAGGGGGGTGAGGCCGTATTCCACCCGTGGCGGTACCTCGGGATAGACGGTGCGGGTGATGATCGCGGCCTCCTCCAGCTCGCGCAGCTGCAGGGTCAGCATCCGCTGGGTGACAGACGGGATCGCCCGCCCCAGATCGCTGAAGCGCATGCGGCCACGCAAGAGATGGAACAGGATGATCGGCTTCCAGGTGCCGCCCATGACCGAAAGCGTCACCTCGACCGCACAACCGCTTTTGCTGTTCAGCTTGCGCATTTTTCCTCCGGCCGTCCGTAACTTACATTTTTGTAAGTATATGCGAAATTTGTGCGTTCTTGCGAGAATTGACTACAGCGCTTTAGTCTGTCGGGCAATGGCAGGGTTATAAAGCCTGCCCCAAACCGGAGTGAGTTTCATGAAAGCGATACAGCTTGCCTTTCCGGGCGGCCTTGAGAATCTGCGGCTGGTCGATCTGCCCGAACCTGCCGCGCCGGGTGTCGGCGAGATCACCGTGCGCCTGCATGCGAGCTCGCTCAATTACCATGATCTGTTGGTGGTGACCCGGCCGCGCAAGGCAAATGGCGCCCTGATCCCGATGGCGGATGGCGCGGGCGTCGTGACGGCCATCGGCGCAGATGTCACCGAATTCGCGCCGGGCGATGCGGTGGTCTCCTGCTTCTTTCCCGAGTGGCAATCGGGCCGCGACATGCCCGGCAGCTTTGCCACGGTCCCCGGGGATGGTATTGACGGCTTTGCCCGCGAAAGCGTGACGCTGCCGGCAAGCGCCTTCACCCATGCCCCCAAAGGCTACAGCCATGCCGAAGCGGCGACGCTGACCACGGCGGGCCTGACCGCCTGGCGGGCGCTGGTGGTCGATGGCCGGGTCAAAGCGGGCGATACCGTGCTGGTCCTGGGCAGCGGCGGCGTTTCGATCCTCGCGCTGCAAATGGCCAGATCGATGGGCGCACGGGTGATCGCCACCACCTCAGGCGCTGCCAAGGCGGAACGTCTGCGCGATCTCGGGGCCGATGCGGTCATTGACTATGTCGCAAACCCGGACTGGAGCGTGGCGGTGATGGAAGCCACAGCCGGGCGCGGCGCGGATATCGTGATCGAGGTCGGCGGCCCGGCCACATTGACCCAGTCGATCCGGTCCTGTCGGGTGGGCGGCCATATTGCCCTGATCGGCGTGCTGACCGGGTATTCCGGCGAAGTGGCGACGGTGGAACTGATGGCGCGGCAGCAAAAGCTGCAAGGCCTGATCGTCGGCAGCCGCGAAGACCAGCGCGACATGGTCCGCGCGCTGGAGGCGTTCAGCTGGCGGCCGGTGATTGACCGCAGCCTGAAGCTGGAAGAGATCGCCGGGGCCTTCGCCTGGCAGCAGGCGGGCCGGCATTTTGGCAAGATCTGCCTGACCTGGTGAGACAGATCCGGAGACCGGAGCCGTATCCCGTCAGTGCAGCGCAACCCCGTCGAGTTTGTCGGGGTTGCGGGTGATATAGATATTGGCGATGCGCTCGCCGTCGAATTCCAGCGCGGTGGTCTGCAAGATGCCGCCGACGCGGGTGAGGTAGCCCGGCAACCCGTCGATGCTGACCATCCGCAAAAGCTCGATCGGGCCGAACTTTCGCGTGATGCCCTGGAACAGCCGTCTGACCCGGTCGCTGCCGCGGATGATGTCGAAGGCGCGGATCTTGCCGCCACCATCGGATTGCACGCTGACATCGCTTGCCAGCATCGCGCCAAGTCTTTCGGCATCGCCCGACAGGCAGGCGTCAAAGAAGGCGCGGGCGAGGCTGTCGCGCCTTTCGCGCGGGATCTCCTGTCGGGGCCGGTCGAGTTTCACATGCGCCCGCGCCCGGCTTGCCAGCTGGCGCGTGGCGGCGGGGCTGCGCCCGATTGTGGTGGCGACCTCATCGAGGGGCTGGCCAAAGACGTCATGCAGCAGAAACGCCGCGCGCTCCAGCGGGGACAGCCGCTCCAGCGCCATCATCAGGGTCAGCGTCAGATTGTCGGGGCGCATCGCGTCCTCCTCCGGCTCGATCAGCGGCTCCGGCAGCCAGGTGCCTGGATAGGCCTCACGCCGGGCGCGGGCGGATTTCATCTGGTCAAGGCAGAGGCGCGACACCACCCGGGTCAGCCAGGCAGCGGGTTCAAGCACTGCCCCCTGATCGCTGTGGTGCCATCGCAGATATGCTTCCTGCACCACATCCTCGGCATCATGGCGCGAGCCGAGCATACGGTAGCCAAGACGCAGCAGCCGGGGCCGCTGCGTCTCGAAGATTTCGGTGTGGCGGTCAGGCGGCATGGCTCTGTTCGCTGGGCAGTTCGGTTGGATGGGCGGCGCGGAAGCCGACCTGCACCCGGTTCCACATATTGATCGCGGCGACGGCCATCGACAGCCAGGCGCGCTCATCTTCGTTGAAAGCGGCCTTCACCGCCTCCCAGTCGGCATCCGGCGCCCCGGTTTCAGCCAGCAGCGTCAGCGCTTCGGTCCAGGCGAGGGCTGCGCGTTCGCGCGGAGAATAGAGCGGGCTTTCGCGCCATGCGACCAGCATATGCAGGCGCAGCGACGTCTCGCCGTCTCTCAGCGCCTCGGCCGTGTGCATGTGGATGCAATAGGCGCAGCCGTTGATCTGGCTGGCGCGCAATTTGATCAGATGCAGGAGCGGCGCCTCCAGCGGGCCGGCCTTCAGCGCGGCTTCCAGCGCGTAGAGCGGCCTGAACCCGGCTTCGGCGCGTTTGAAGTAATCGGTCATGCGGGGTATCATCGGTCTCTCCTCTTTGATCAGACACCTGCATGACGAGGCAGCATAGCGGAATGTGACATAGAATGGGGATTTTTCCGGAGATCAGGTTTTCAGTACCTGATGCGCCTGCGGGATATCCCAGCCATCGTTTTGCGTCAGCGACGTTGGGTTGCTGACCAAATGCCGTGAGGGAGTTTGCTTATGTCGGGACCAGGCGGGGCGCAGCCATGACGGATACAGGTCTGAGCGCCGCCCGCGATCCCGGCCCCGGCTGGGAATGGCGGTTCTGGGCGATCTTCGGCGGGCAGGCAGCCTCGCTGATCGGCTCTGCCATGACGCAATTTGTGCTGATCTGGTGGATCACCGACAGCACGGGCTCTGTCTCGGCGCTGGCCCTGGCGGGGTTGGTCGCGCTGTTGCCGCAGGCATTGCTGGGGCCGCTGGGCGGAACGCTGGCGGATCGCTACAGCCGCCGCCTGATCATGATCGTCGCCGATCTGGTCAGTGCCCTGTGCATGCTGGTGCTGATCGCATTGTTCCTGAGCGCGCGGATCGAGCTCTGGCACATTTACACCATGATGTTCATCCGCAGTGCGATGCAGGCCTTTCAGCAGCCGGCGGCGGCGGCGAGCACGGCAATGCTGGTTCCGGTCAGTTTTTTGCCGCGCGCGGCGGGGCTGAACCAGACGCTGATGGGGATCATCACCATCGCCGCCGCGCCTTTGGGAGCGCTTGCGATCAGCGTCATGCCTATCGGTTATGCGCTGTCCATCGACGTTGTCACCGCCGTTCTGGGCATTGTGCCGCTGCTGATCTATGCGATCCCGCAGGCCCGTATGCCGAAAGACCAGCGCAGCAGCCTCTGGGCGGAGTTCCGTGAGGGCGTGACGCTGGTGAGGGGTGATGCCGTGTTGTGGCGGGTCTATCTTTTACTGACGGCGGTGGTTCTGGTGCTGATGCCCTCCTTCACGCTGGTGCCCTTGCTGGTGAAAGAGCAATTCGGCGGCGGCCCGACAGAGGTCGCGGTGATCGAGGGTCTGGGCGGTGCGGGCATGATCCTTGGCGGCATCATCGTAACCGCGCTGGCTCCGAAACGGCTGGTGCTGTGGATCCTCTGGGGGTTTGCGCTGTCCTGCTTTGCCTTCGCGCTGGCAGCGCTTATGCCGGGGACGATGTTCTGGCTGGCAGTGGTGTTCTGGGTCGTCAGCAGCCTGGCCTTCATTCTGGGGAATGCGCCGCTGACTGTCCTGATCCAGACCCGGGTCCCGAACCATCTGCAGGGCCGCGCCCTGTCGCTGATGGCGACGATGATGGGGCTTGCCGCCCCGGTAGGCCTTGCCATCGCCACGCCGGTGGGTGAGATGATCGGCATCCGCTGGCTTTTTGTGGCGATGGGCGCGGTCAGCGGGCTGGTGGCACTGGCGGGTTTTCTGTCACCCGTACTGCTGGCGAAAGCCGTCCCGCCAGAGCCCGCCAGGCGCTGACGGCCCGTTGCCCCATTTGCCCCATATGCCGCGGTCAGCTGCTATATCTGCGCCCTAGGGAGGGGCAGGCTCGCCGACGAAGTGACCGGCCCCCAGAAGGAAGGCACCGCGTGATGCGATGGCCCGGCGCCGTTGGTCGGTACAGCGACGCTTTGCAGGGGGTGTCGCCGCATGAGGCTGATCGGTGGTGACGCCGCGAAAGTCACGGTGCTGACCTCATATCAGCGGCGGCTGGTCTGACGGGCAGATACCAGCGCTCATCGCAAATGGTCGCCGACCCTTTCAAAAGAATTGCGGCAAAGGCGTGGCCTACATGGACTTACACGGGCCTGCATGGCCGGCCTCATTGCGCTGCCACCTGCCCGGTATTCCGGGGCGCCTCGCCAAATCGCTTGCGATAGGCGTTCGAGAAATACTGGCTGGAATTGAACCCGCAGGCAAAGGCGATATCGGTGACGCTGGCGGGATAGTTCCCGGACAAGAGGCCGCGCGCATGGTCCAGCCGCAGATGCTGCAGATACTGGCGCGGGGTCCTGTTGGTCAGCTGGCGGCACAGATCGGCAAAGCGGGTGCGCGACAGGCCGCATTCCTCGGCCATGCCATCCAGCGTCCAGTCTTCGGCCAGAGCATCGGGCAGGCGGCGCAAAAAGATCGCCACCGTATGCTGTGATGTGGAAAGCTGCGGGTCCAGTTCCGGAGATTGCGCGGCCATCCGCTCGATCAGGGACAGCATCACGGCGTTGATCGCAAGCTTCAGCCGGCTTTCGCCCTCTTCGGGGCTGCGGGTGGTCAGGATCTGCGGCAGGGCCTCAAACCCGCGCGCGAGGTCGGGATTGCCATCCCAGACCGGCCGCATGTTCTGGGTCAGAAGCTGGCCAAGGTGATGGGCCTCCGCGTCGGAAAACAGCATCCAGCCCGGCCAGTGCCATTGCTCGGACGGGCGGCGCAAACCGGCATCCAGCAGGATCCATACGAGGCGGCTGGCACCGACATGCGGCGCGCCGATGGCGTGCTGCTGCCAGGGCCGGATCACGATGAACTGGCCTTGCCGCAGATCGTAACTTCTGTCGTCGACCACCAGATCCAGCCGCCCGCGGGCCAGCCAGGCAATCTTGAACCCTTCATTGCAATGTCGCGCGAGGCCCCAGGTCTGAGTGTGCCGGGCATCCCAGAAGCCGACCGTGCAGATCCCGGGCAGAAGATCCCCGAGCCCCGTGCCGGGATAGCTGCCACGGGTCCAGGCATGCAGCTCGCATTCGCCCCGGCGCGCGGCGGCCTGCAATTCGCGGCAATTATCGGCATACATCATCGAATCCGGCTGGCGAAACACTGTTGGACGGCGGTTTTCGCAAGGCGGCGCCTCCCGGAACGGGCTGATCTCATTCATGGCGTTCCGCCTCCCCGCAGAAATATGACTTAAGATTTTTACCAATGATCATCCGTGCAAGTCAGCTTCTGTCAAGTCTGTCACCTTGTCTGCCGGGAAGAGGAGTTGACGATGAAGCTTGCCTTCAATCTGCTGGTGATCGGGGCCGCGATCACGCCGGCCCATGCGCAGCAACTGGCGCGACTGAAGGCACATGGCTATGACGCGCTGGAGATCCCGGTCTTTTCAGGAAATCCGGCGCAGTATCGCGACATCGGGCGCATTCTTGCCGATCTCGGCATCACGCCCGGGGCTGCCGCCGTGGCCACGCCCGAGGCGAACCCGGTCAGCCCCGATCCCGCCATTCGCGCCAGGGCGCGCGATCATCACCGCTGGATCGTTGATTGCACCCATGCGATGGGCGGCGAGATCATCGCAGGCCCGCTGCATTCGCCGGTCGGGGTCTTTACCGGCCTTGGCCCGACCGACACCGAGCGCGGCCATTGTGTGGACGCCATGCGGGCGCTGGCCGATTATGCGGGCGAAGCCGGCATCAGGGTGTCCGCCGAGGCGGTGAACCGCTTTGAATGCTATATGATGTCCACCATGGCCGAGGCCTCGCGTATCTTCCACGAGGTGGATCACCCGAATTACGGCTATATGTTCGACACCTTCCACGCCAATATCGAGGAAAAGGACGCGCCCGCGACCTATGAGCGCTATCACCGCGAAATCAACCACTTCCATGTCTCGGAAAATGACCGCGGCGTGCCTGGCACCGGCCATGTGCCGTTTCGGGCGCATTTCCGGGCCCTGCGCCGCTGCAACTATGACGGCTGGCTGACGGTCGAGGCCTTTGGCCGCGCTTTGCCGGAACTGGCCGGAGCGACCCGGGTCTGGCGCGATCTGTTTGACGATCTCGATACGCTTTTTGCCGATAGTGCGGCTTTCATCCGTCGCGAATGGGCGCTTGCCGGGGAGGGCCTCACGGCATGAACCCGGTCCTTGAAATGCGCGAAATCTCGAAGGAATTCCCCGGCGTCAGGGCGCTGGATGCGGTGAGTTTCGACTGCCTGCCCGGCGAGGTTCATGCGATCTGCGGCGAAAATGGCGCCGGGAAATCCACGCTGATGAAAGTGCTGGGCGGCAGCTACCGCCCCGATGCGGGCGAGATCCGTATCGGCGGCTCGGTGATGCGCCTTGCCCATCCGCGTGAGGCGGCGCAGGCCGGGATCGCGATCATCCATCAGGAACTCAGCCTGCTGCCACATCGCTCGGTGACCGAGAATATATTCATGGGGCATGAGATGGTGCGGAAGGGCTTTGCCGGGATGCTGCTTGACCGTGCGGCGATGCGGATGAGGGCCGTGGCTTTGCTGCAGCGTGTGGGCGCGCGGATCAGCCCGGATGATATCGTGGCAGAGCTTTCCATCGCGGAACAGCAGCTTGTCGAGATTGCCAAGGCGCTGCTGCTTGACGCGCGGATTCTGGTGCTGGACGAGCCGACCGCCGCGCTGGACGACCGCGATGCGCGGCATTTGCTGGATCTGATCCGCGCGCTGCGGGAGCAGGGGGTGGCACTGGTCTATATCTCCCACCGGATGCCTGAGGTTGCGGCGATTGGCGACCGGGTGACGGTGCTGAAAGACGGCCGGCTGGTCTGGACCCGTCCGCAGGCGGAGGCCACGATCCCCGCCATCGTTTCGGCCATGGTCGGGCGCGATCTGAAGGACTTCTACCCTGCCGCCCCGGTCAGCGCACCGGGGGAGACCGTCTTGCAGCTTCAGGATGTGCGGGCTGCGGGTCTGCCCGGCATCAGCCTGAGCCTGCGGCGGGGCGAGATCCTCGGCGTGGCCGGGCTGGAGGATTCCGGCAAGGGTCAGCTGGCGCGGCTGCTTGCAGGCGATCTGCGCCCAGAGGGGGGGACCGCCCGGCTGGCGGGCGAGCCGATGCCGCTGGGCAATCCGCGCCGGGTGATTGCGGCGGGGCTGGGCTATCTGCCGGCGGACCGCAAGCGCGAGGGGCTGGCGCTGCGCCAGTCAGTGCGCGACAACGCGGCCCTTGCGCTGCGCGCCATGCGGCCCGCCTGGGCCCGGCCCGGGGCAGGGGTCTTTTCCAAAGAGGCACTCGACGCGGGGCTTTCGCGGATGGATGTGCGCGCGGCCCATTACGGCCAGGACATCGGGGCGCTGTCCGGCGGCAATCAGCAAAAGGCGATCATTGCCCGCTGGCTGGCGCTGGACCCGGCGGTGCTTTTATTCGTCGAGCCGACGCGGGGCATCGACATCGCGGCCAAGGCGGCGATCTATCAGACCATGCGCGACACCGCCGATCAGGGGCGCGGCATCATCGTGGTCTCCTCTGATCTGCCCGAGCTGATCGGGATTTCCGACCGCATTCTCGTGATGCATCGCGGCACGATCCAGGGGGAATTGCCCCGCGGCGCCAGCGAGCAGGAGATCATGCGTCTCTCGCTGGGGGTGGCGGCATGAGGATGGGGAAGATCAGGCCACAATTTTCGGTGGCTGCGGTGCTTTTGCTGATCTCGCTGGTGATTTTCGTCGTAACGGCTGTCGCGACCGGCGAGATGGCGCAGTTTTCCCTTCAGGGGGTCACCGGGCTTTTGCAGCGCATGGTGGCGCTCGGGCTGGTGGCGATCGGCCAGACCTTCGTGGTCCTGGTGGCTTCGATCGACCTGTCGGTCGCGGCGGTGATTTCCGGCACGGCGGTGCTGGCGTCCTGGATGATGGGCGGCGATCCGGCAATGATCGTGCCTGCGGTTCTGCTGTGCCTGGGGTTTGCGCTGGCGGTCGGGCTGGTCAATGGCGCGCTGGTGGCGTTCGGGGGCATCAATCCGCTGATCGCGACGCTTGGCACCGGGCTGATCCTGCAAGGCGTGCTCTCGGCCGGCTACGGTCTCCTCGGCGGCTCTGTCGCGCCGGCGTTTCAGCAGCTGGCCTATGGCAGCCTTTTCGGCATTCCCTGGTCGGTGCTGGCGCTGTTCGGTCTTGGGCTGGCGATGGCCTTCGTGCTGAACCGCACGGTCCTTGGCGCGCGGATCTTTGCCGTGGGCGGCAACCCCGAAGGCGCGCGGCTTGCAGGTATCCGAACCGGCTGGGTCATCCTGACCGCCCATGTGATCTGCAGCCTTTTCGCGGGTCTGGCCGGGCTTTACCTGGCGGCACGGGTGCAGGCGGGCACGCCCTGGCTGGGCCGCGACGGCATTTATGATCTTGAATCCATCGCGGTGACGGTGATCGGGGGCACTTTGCTGGCCGGAGGCAAAGGCGGTATCGCGGGAACCCTTGCCGGCGTGTTTCTCTTCGCCAGCCTCGACGCGAGCTTCAACATGCTGGGGATCGACGCCTTCCTGAAACAGGTGCTGCGCGGCTTTATCATCATCGTGGCGGTCGCGGTCCATGCGATACGCGGCAGGGGGCATGTTGCATGAGCGAGACCCTGAACACCCCCCGCGTAGAGGCGGCACGGATTGCCGTGAATGCAGGCCTTGTCCTGTTCTTCGGGCTCTATGCGGTGATTGTGCTGATCCAGCCGAATTATCTGGAACCCGGGCTTTTCATGAATTTCCTGCGCCGGGCGGCGCCGCTGGTGATCCTCGCCTCGGGGCAGATTTACGTGATCCTGACCGGCGGGTTTGACCTCTCGGTGGGGGCGGTGGTCACCTTTACCGTCACGGCGGCGGCGCTTTTGATCAACGGAGATCCGGGAGCGACCTGGGGTGTGATCGCACTTTTATACCTGATGGGCGCGGCGATCGGGCTCTTTAACGGGCTGGTTGTCGCATATCTGAAAGTGCCTTCGATCATCGCGACACTTGGCACGATGCTCTGGCTGAACGGGCTGGCGCTTGCCTGGTCCGGAGGGGCTGCCCGCGGTGATCTGCCCGAAAATTTCCGTGATCCGGGGCGGTTCCAATGGCGTGATGTGCCGCTGATCGGCACACTGCCGATGGCGGCGCTGGTGCTGGTCGTGGTCTGCGCGCTTTTGTGGTGGGGGCTGCATGGCATGGGCTATGGCAAGCGCGCGCTGGCGGTGGGCGACAATCCGCGCGCGGCCGAACTGGCGGGCATCCCCGTCGCCCGCACCCGGATCACCGCCTTTGTCATCTCGTCGCTCGCGGCGGTGACGGCGGGCATCCTGCTGGGTGGTTTTTCGGGCGTCTCGGTCAATGCCGGTACCGGGCTGGAGCTGCAGTCGATTGCGGCCTGCGTGATCGGTGGCGCGATGCTCCTGGGCGGACGCGGCACGATCTGGTGCGCGATCTGGGGGGCGCTGTCGCTGTTCGCGCTGTTCACGCTTTTGAACCTGATGGGGCTGCCGCAGGCGCTGCGCGACAGCATCCAGGGGCTGATCCTGATCCTGGCGGTCGGCCTGACCGCATGGCGAACCCGTCGCCGCAGCTGAGTTCTTATTTCGGACCAATGAGGAGGAGAGATATAATGCAGAAGAAAGCAATGTTTGCCACCACCGTGGCGCTGTTTGCCCTGGTCAGTGCCGCAGGCGCCCAGGAGTTCAACGATCCGGCAGAATTCGCCAGACAGCGCGCGCAGCTCTCGATGACCCCGCAAGGCCCCGAAGGCCAGCCCTGGGCCCAGCATCTGGGCGACAGCATGGTCGATACCGCCAAATGGAAAAAGGACGGCCCGGCCACGATCTGTTTCTCGAATGCCGGGATCTTCAACCCCTGGCGCGTGGTGGGGATGCATAACTTCCAGGCCGAAGCCGAGGCGCAGGGCGACAGGATCAAAGAACTGATCGTCGTCGATGCCGAGGGTAAGGATGAAAAGCAGATCGCCGATATCGAGGCGCTGGTGGCGGGCGGCAAATGCGATGTGCTGATCGTCTCGCCGAATACGACCGCGGCCCTGACCCCGGCGGTCGAAGCGGCGGCAACGAAGCTGCCGGTCGTGGTCTTTGACCGGGGCGTCAATACCACCGCGCCGGTGACCTATATCCACCCGGTCGGCGGCTACGGTTTCGGGATTTCTTCGGGCGAGTTCATCGCGGCCAATCTGGAAAAGGGCGCCAATGTTCTGGCGCTCCGCATCGTGCCAGGCGTCGATGTGCTCGAGACCCGCTATTCGGCGGCAAAGAACATCTTTGATGAGGCCGGCCTCAATGTCGTGGGGTCTGAATTCACCGGCTCCGACCGGGCAAAGACGAAATCCGTGGTCGAGGATTATCTGAACCGTGGCATTCAGATCGATGCGATCTGGATGGATGCGGGCGATACCGCAACCGCTGCACTTGAGGCTTTCGAGGATGCCGGTCTGCCCTATCCGGTGATCTCGGGCGAGGATCAGCAGGATTTCCTGCGCAAATGGCGCGATGAGAATCTGACCGCGATCGCGCCGTCCTATCCGACGTATCAGTGGCGGACCCCGATCATCGCCGCGCTTGAGATTCTTGATGGCAAGCCGGTTCCTGGCCCGGAATGGGTGCTGCCGCAGCCCGCGATCACCGCCGAAACCCGCGATGGCTATATCGACGAGAAGCTCCCGCCGCTGCATTACAGCCTCTGCGGCTGCCAGGATCTGCCCGGCTATCCCGCACGCTGGGGCGGCAGCGACTGATATAAGCTGTTGATCAGGCGACCCTGCCATCCAGACCAGGATGGCAGGGTCGTACGGCTGCGGATTGGGGCTCGGGGCCGGGGGCTCCGATGCTCAGGCGCGCGCCCGCGCATGACTGGCCCTGAGCAGGCCGGTCACCCCAGCCTGGAAGAGTGCCGCAAAAAAGCCCGCGGCCCCGATTGGTCTGGAGCCGCAGAAGGCTCTGTCGCCACGCGGGCGCCGTTTGTGACCGGCCAGAGATCTCGGGTCCGGGTGTCAGCGCGGCTCGCAGAGGCCTGAACTTGTTTTCCCAAGCCTTGGACTGGCAATGGTTTGCCCCGTCACAGTCCCTCTCCGAAGGACCGGCGCCCGCGTCTGACCGGCCTGAGTGCAGCGCCAGAGGCAGGCATGGGGTCTCAGCGTGATCAGACGCAGTTCCGCATCCCGCCGGGTGCAGAGGCAAAACGAGCTCTCCGGCTGGGTGAGACAGAATGTCAGGGTCATGCACATGCAGCATCAGTCCGGCCTGATCCCCGGCCTGATCCCCGGCGATAAGCCACGCGGCTGGCCGCAGCATACGTCACGCCACTTTCATACTGATGACATCTAGACCGCATTTCGGCCTGTGAGATATCGCAGCGCGGCCCCGTTGGTCCGGCAAAGCTGCGCCCCTGGTCTGAACCTGCCGGTGCCTGCATTTGTGGCGCCACCAGCGGGCCGAGTTGTCAGGCTGGAGCGGGCTTCGCGGGGACTGATGTGGATCGGGGCGCGCGCGGGCCTCGCTGAAAACGTGGCAGGGCATCGTGGCGGGCATCATTGCAGCAGCCGGAGAACCTGCGTGCTGGTGGACGAGGCTTGCCATGTCATTTCCGAGATCGGCCTCGCCGTGACCTGTGTCGGAGAACACAGTCTCTCGACGTTGTTCGGCCCTTGGTGACTATTGGTTTGGTCAGAGGGCCCACGCAACGATCTGTTCAGCAACCATGAGGTCAGATGGGCCGATGGTCGCCGGCGGTTATGTGCCATGCCGTCCGTCAGCAGGTCGTTCTTCCCTCCAACCCGCATCCACGCCGGCGGGCGGTTGCTCTGGCCGATGCGCTATGATGGATCGGAGGTACGGTTCTGCAGATCGGGGCTTCCGTCTGGGTGAGGAATGCAGAGAGCCGTCCGCTCCAGGCCAGATCGGCAGATGCCGAAGCGATGGCCGCTGGCGATGCCTGCCTTGCGTCACCTGACGCAGGCAGCCATGACGCAAAGGCTGAATGCGCCGAACTGGAAGACGTGATTTCAATAGCTTACAGATGATCCGCTGCCGTCTTCGCCGGCAGAAATTATCCACGATCAAATCAGCTGCACCTTTCATCTGTTCTTGAACATCCCGGGAGAGGCCGCCGGACGGGCGGACGGGGGCCGCGCGCGCTCGCACCCCTGGCCCTGGGCAAGCCGCTTTTCATTGCAACCGGTGTCGTATATGGCCAGTCTTGTCGTGGGTTTCGGTCCAGTCGGAGGGGCGGCAGATGGCGATTCCAGTCGAGGCATTCTTTCTGGCGTCCGGCGCGGCGGGGACGCTGCAAAGCCGGATCCGGGCCATGGTGACCGAGGGGATCCTTTCGGGGCGCTTCCGGCCGGGGCAGAAGATGCCTTCTTCGCGCGGGCTTGCGGCACATCTGGGGATCTCGCGCATCACCGTCACGCTGGCCTATGGCGACCTGGTATCCTCCGATTATCTCACGTCGCGCGGGCGATCGGGCTATTATGTTTCGGACAATGCCCCCCGCGCGCCGGATTTTCCAAGCCCCGCCCGCCCTGCCCAAGAGGTTGATTATCATGCGTTTTCGGGCGGGCGCTTTACCCGCGCGATGCAGGGTGTCGAGCGCCCGGATGACTGGGAGCGCTATCCCTGGCCCTTTATCTATGGCCAGACCGATCCCACGCTGTTTGACCATCAGAACTGGCGGGCCTGCGCGTTACGGGCTCTGGGGCGGCGGGATTTTTCGACCCTCACCTCGGATTTCTATGAGCGCGACGATCCGGCGCTGATCGAACAGGTTTTGCGGGTGATCCTGCCGCGGCGTGGCATCGCAGCGGGGCCGGATGAGGTGCTGCTGACAATGGGGGCGCAGAATGCGCTCTGGATCGCGACCGAGATCTTGCTGGGCGAGCCCGCGCGCGGTCATCGCGCGGTGATCGAGAACCCGTGTTATCAGGGGATCCGACGGGTGCTGGAGGTCTCGGGCGCCGAGGTGGTCTCGCTTGATGTTGATGAGGGCGGGCTGCCTTTGGCGGGATTTGCGCCCGGTGGTCAGGTGCGGCGCGGTGATGTGGTCTATGTCACGCCGTCCCATCAGGCGCCGACCAATGCGACCATGGCGCTGGAGCGGCGGCTTAAGCTGCTGGAGGCTGCAAGCCGCGAGGATTTCATCATCATCGAAGATGATTACGAATTCGAGATGAGCTTTCTGAAGCCGGTTTCACCGGCGCTCAAGTCTTTGGACAAGGCGGGGCGGGTGATCTATGCGGGCTCGTTTTCCAAGTCGATCTTTCCGGGGATGCGGCTGGGCTATCTGGTGGCACCGCCGGGGTTTATCGCGGAGGCGCGGGCTTTGCGGTCGATGGCGCTGAAACATCCGCCCGGTCACATTCAGCGCACCGTCGCCTATTTTCTGGCCGAGGGCCATTATGATGCGCTGATCAACCGGATGCGGTCTGCGTTCCGGCGCCGCCGCCAGGGGATGGAAGAGGCGATCCAGGCCGAGGGGCTGACCATTGCGGGCCAGGGCGGCTATGGCGGATCTTCGTTCTGGATGCGCGCGGGCGCGGGAGTAGATACCGCCCGGGTGGCGCAGGATCTGCGCAAGGAGGGCGTGCTGATCGAGCCGGGGCAGAGCTTTTTCGACCCGGAACGTGTGGCGCGGAATTACTACCGGCTGGCTTATTCTTCGATCCAGCCGGCGCGGATCCCCGAAGGGATCCAGAAGATCGCACGGGCTATGGCGTCGGTCAGCTGAGCGCGAGATCGAGGAGGCGCGCGGCCTCGGCCTTCGGGTCGGCAAGGGGCGCGCGGTCTTCGCCGGGATGGAAGCGGGCGCGCAAAGCGGTCGGCATCGGGGCAGGGGCGGCGATCACGACTTTCGGGCCGATGCGCTGTGTCTCGGCCGCCCAGGCACGGGCGAGCGCCAGCTGTGCGGCTTTGGTGGCGCCGTAAGCGGCGGAATTGGCCGTGCCGGGGAAGGGGTCATCAGGGATCAGGGCGGTGCCTTTGCCCGCGCGCAACAGCGGCTCGACCAGGGTGATCAGCTGCGAGGTCGCGCGCAGATTGGTGGCGATGGATTTATCGAGGTCTTTCATATCGACCGAGGAGGCCGGAGCAAGGGCGGTCGCATGGATCGCGGTATGGGCCCAGAAGCCGAGGCTGCCCCAGCGGGCGGCGATCGAGTCGGTCAGGTGGCGCATGGCGTCTTCATTGGTGACATCCATCGGCGCGAGCGTCAGGCTGCCCGCACCGGGCAGGCCCTGGGCTTTGACCCGGTCATCGAGATCTTCCAGCCCGCCGGTGGTGCGCGCGACCGCGACGACATGCCAGCCGCGCAGCGCCAGCTGTTCGGCGAGGCCGGCACCAAGACCGCGGGAAGCACCTGTCACAAGGGCTGTTCTGGACATGAGCTGGCTCCGATAGCTGGTGCTGGAAAGCCGGGGGCGCTTCGCCCCCCGGACCCCCAGAGGATATTTCTGGACAGATGAAAAAGGGCAGCGAGGATGCGGCCGGGGGCCGCGCCTCTGTCCTGCCTGCGTTATTCGGCGGCGGTTTTCATCTCGAAACCTTCATCCAGCTTGTCGGCGGGGATGACAGGATATTCGCCCGAGAAGCAGGCATCGCAATATTGCGGGCTGCGGTTGTTGCGGCCTTTGGCCTCGCCTGCCGCGCGGTAGAGCCCGTCCAGCGAGATGAATTTCAGACTGTCGACGCCGATCCAGTCGCGCATCTCGTCTTCGGTCATGGTGGCGGCGAGGAGCTTCGAGCGCTCGGGCGTGTCTACGCCGTAGAAACAGGGCCAGGCGGTGGGGGGGGACGCGATGCGGAAGTGAACTTCGGCCGCGCCTGCATCAATGATCATGTCTTTGATCTTGCGGGACGTGGTGCCGCGCACGACCGAATCGTCGACAAGGATCACGCGTTTGCCGCGGATAAGGGCGCGGTTCACATTGAGCTTGAGGCGCACACCCATATTGCGGATCTGCTCAGTCGGCTCGATGAACGTGCGGCCCATATACTGGTTGCGGGTGATGCCGAGGCCGAAGGGGATGCCCGATTGCGCGGCAAAGCCGATGGCGGCGGGGGTGCCGCTGTCCGGGACCGGGCAGACGAGATCGGCATCGACCGGGCTCTCCAGCGCGAGTTCTACGCCGATCTGGCGGCGGGTCTCATAGACTGACCGGCCGCCGACGATGCTGTCGGGGCGCGAGAAATAGACCTGTTCAAAGATGCAGGAGCGGCCTTTGGCATGCGGGAAGGGGCGCGAGCTTTCGATATGACCGTTCTCGATCACGACCATCTCGCCCGGTTCGATCTCGCGGATGAATTCGGCGCCGATGATATCGAGCGCGCAGGTTTCCGAGGCCAGCACATAGCCCTCGCCCAGGCGGCCAAGGACCAGCGGGCGTACGCCGAGTGCGTCGCGCACCCCCATCAGTTTCGTACGGGTCATGGCGATGACGGAAAACGCGCCTTCGACCAGACGCAGCGCGTCTTTCAGACGTTCGGCCTGGGTTTTCTGCAGGGAGCGCGCCATCAGATGGATGATGCATTCTGAATCAGAGGAAGACTGGAAGATGGCGCCGCGCGCGATCAGGTCTTTTCTCAGCCGCGCCGCATTGGTCAGGTTGCCGTTATGGGCAATGGCGCAGCCACCAATGGCGAATTCGCCGAAGAAGGGCTGCACATCGCGGATCTGGGCAGTGCCTTTCGATCCGGCGGTGGAATAGCGCACATGGCCGATGCCCAGATCGCCGGGCAGCAGGTTCATCACGGCGGAAGAGGTGAATTTGTCGCGCACATAGCCGAAACGGCGTTCGGAATGGAAACCGGTTTCGGCCTCATAGGTGACGATGCCACCGGCCTCCTGGCCGCGGTGCTGCAGGGCATGCAGCCCGAGCGCCACGAAATTCGCGGCATCGGCGAGGCCAATGACCCCGAAAATCCCGCATTCTTCCTTCAGCTTGTCCCCGTCATTCAGGGGTTCAAACGGGTGGGCGGGAAAACGGCGCATCTGGCCTCCGATCCGGCTGCTTCTTCGCGGCTGATGTAGTCGCTGAGAGTGCCAGAGTCACCCCCCGTTGTCATGCATATGTTGCAGGTCGGGCGCTGCGCAAATGCACAGCCGGCGCGGATCAGGGCGCCGGCGCCGGAACCGGGGCCGGAATGGGCGCCGCTGCCGGGTCTTGTGCGGGCGCGGTTTCACCATTTGCGGGCGGCGGGCTCACCGGCTGGGCGGTTTCGGCCGAACATACATTGGTCAGGTCATTATAGCGTGCCACGATCCAGCCAGGTGCATCGGTGGGGATCGCATTGTCGATCGAGGCCTGGAAATTTGCGAAGACCTTGGCGGTGCGGGAATTGTCGATCGCGGTGATCGAATGATTCGCCAGGGCGCGGTCATAGACGATGAAGGCGACTGCGATGAGCAGCACGCCGCGTGCCACACCAAAGACGAAACCAAGCGCCTGGTCGATGCCGCCAAGCGCCGAGCGCTGCACAATCGACGAGAACAGGGGCGTGAACAAAGCCGCGACGATCAGCCCGATGGCAAAGACCGCTGCGAAGGAGGCGACGACCGAAAGCTCGCAGCTGTCGGCGAGGAACTGGCCGACCATCGGGATCTCGCGCACGATGGGCATGGCCGAGGGCGCGAAGATGAAGGCCACGATGGCCGCGCCGATCCAGCCGACAATCGCCATGCCTTCGCGGACAAGGCCGCGCGAATAGGCGAGAACCGCCGAGAGCAGGATGATCAGGGCCGCGCCGCCATCGACCCAGGTGAAATTGTCCATTCCGCTCTCTCCTGCCGGACGCGCCTCAGCCCGCCCCGAACATCTCGCCCGTAAAAGCCGTGAGATCGGCCATTTCGCGCAGTTTCAACCCACCCTGCGCGCCGGGTTTCGATCCCTTGGGCAGTGCCGCCTGTGTGAAACCAAGTTTCGCCGCTTCTTTCAACCTGTTTTCGGTCTGGGACACCGGGCGCAGCGCGCCCGAGAGCGAGATTTCCCCGAAAAGCACCATGTCACGCGGGATCGCCACATCTTCGCGCGCCGACAAAAGCGCGGCGGCAACGGCCAGATCGGCGGCGGGCTCGGTCACGCGCATGCCGCCTGCGACATTGAGGAAAACATCAAGCCCGGTGAAAGGAATACCGACGCGCGCCTCCAGCACGGCGAGGATGGTCGAGAGCCTGCCCGAATCAAGTCCGACCACCGTGCGGCGCGGCGTGCCCAGAGGCGAGGGCGCGACAAGGGCCTGTATTTCGGTCAGGACCGGCCTTGTGCCCTCGATCCCGGCGAAGACGGCGGAACCGGGGGCAGGTGCATCGCGGTTCGCGAGAAACAGCGCCGAAGGGTTGGTGACCTCGGAAAGCCCCCGGCCGGTCATCTCGAAAACGCCGATCTCGTCCGAGGCGCCAAAGCGGTTCTTGACGGCGCGTAAGATACGGAACTGATGGCCGCGCTCGCCTTCGAAATACAGCACGGTATCGACCATATGCTCGACCACACGCGGGCCGGCAATCTGGCCCTCTTTGGTGACATGGCCCACGATGATGATGGCGACGCCGCACCGTTTGGCGAAGTTCACCAGCTCATGCGCGGCGGCACGGACCTGAGAGACCGAGCCTGGCGCCGCCGCGACCGTGTCGAGCCACATGGTCTGGATCGAATCGATGATGGCAAGGCCCGGGCGCTCGGCATCCAGCGTGGTGAGGATATCCCTCAGGCTGGTCTCGGTGCCGAGCATGACCGGCGCATCGGTGAGACCAAGGCGCTGTGCCCGCATCCGGACCTGGGCTGCCGCCTCCTCGCCGGAGATATAAATGCATTTCAGCCCGGTCTTCGCGAAACTGGCGGCGGCCTGCAACAGAAGGGTCGATTTCCCGATCCCCGGATCGCCGCCGACCAGAATGGCCGAGGCCGGCACGAGGCCCCCCCCCAGCACGAGATCCAGCTCGGATATGCCCGAGGTGGCGCGGGGCGGCGGTGCTTCTTCCGTCGCAAGATCCGTCAGCGCGACCTGCTTGCCCCTGGGGCCCAGCGGTTTAGGGCCTGAGGAGAGCGGTGCCTCTTCGATGATCGAATTCCAGGCGCCACAGGCATCGCAGCGTCCGGCCCATTTGCGCGAACTCGCGCCGCAGGCGGTGCAGGTGAAAGAGGGGGCGGATTTGCTCATGCTCTGACCTCGCATGGCGGGGCAGGCGGGGGCAAGAGGGGGCCAGCCCCCTCGGCCCTTTCAGGGCCTCACCCCCGGGATATTTGAGGGACAGAAAATGAGAGCAGAAGGGAGGCTCATTTTCTGTCTTTTAAATATCCCCGCCGGAGGCTTCCGCCGGGGGGCCAGAGGAGACCGGCTGACCGGTCAGGCCGCAGACAGCCCCCAGGCCTGAGCGGTCAGTTCCAGCGAGCGCCGGCGGGCCGCAGGGTCCCAGATATCGGAGACGATGATGAATTCATCGGCCTGTGTCCGCAGTTGCAAGGCCTTCAGCCCGGCTTTGACCTCATCCGGAGTGCCGACGACAGCACAGCCAAGCATGCGGGAGACCTGGCTTTCCTCGCGGATGTTCCAATAGGTTGAAATATCGTCGATCGGCGGCTGGGACAGGCCGCGTGCGCCGCGGAAGATGCCGGTAAAGCTCATCTGAGCGGTGGTGAAGAGGCGGCGGGCTTCGGCGGAGGTCTCGGCGCAGATCACATTGACGCCGACCATGGCACAGGGCGTTTTGCGTTGCGCCGAGGGTTTGAAACGCGAGCGGTAGATATGCAGCGCCTCATCAAGGTAATCAGGCGCGAAATGCGAAGCGAAGCCATAGGGCAGGCCCAGTTCTGCCGCCAGCATGGCACCGAATTCCGACGAGCCAAGGATCCAGAAATCCACCTCGGTTCCGGCGGCGGGCCAGGCGCGGATATAGCCCGGCTCATCCGCGGGCGCGAACCAGTGCATCAGCTCCATCACCTCTTGTGGGAAGCGCTCTGCGGCTCCGACCGGGGTGCGGATGGCGCGCAAGGTCGCCTGATCGGTTCCCGGCGCGCGGCCAAGGCCCAGATCGACGCGGCCGGGAAAAAGCGAGGCCAGCGTGCCGAATTGCTCGGCGATGATATAGGGCGAGTGATTGGGCAACATGATGCCGCCCGATCCGATCCGGATCCGCTTTGTGTGCTGCCCGGCATGGGCCAGCACCACTGCGGTCGCGGCCGAGGCGATGCTTTCCATATTGTGATGCTCGGCCACCCAGTAGCGGTTATAGCCCAGGCGGTCGGCAACCGTCGCAATACTCTGGGCCTCGGACAGCGCATTGGCTGCATCAAACCCCTCGCGCACCCGGACGAGATCAAGAAGAGAAAGTGGAATATTATCAGTCATTTGAAGGTCGCTCCTTGCCGGGAATGCGCCCGGCATTCCAGGCGATCAGGATCGAGGTAAGCACGCAAAGGGTGAAAAGCCAGAGGCCCCAGGCGGTTTCTATCGTGACCCAGCCGGCGCCTTTGGCGACAAGGATATAGAGCGCGATCAGGAAAACATCTGCCATGGCCAGCTTGCCAAGGAACTGCAGCACCGGCAACACGGCGCGGGAAAGCAGGCCAAACTGTAAAAGCGCAAGGCCGATGGTTTTGAGATAGGGCGCAAACACCGCGAGAAAGGTCACCAGCAAGGCAAGGGCGGGATCCGTGCCCCAGAGCGTTTGCAGCCCGGTGATGACGGATATCTCATCCATGCCGAACAGCGGCAGCAGGGCCGCGCGCATCAGCGGTGCGAACCAGGCGATGGGGAAGAGAACCAGAAGCGAGAGATTGAGCCAACGCATGGCGGCAGCTTGCATCCGCTCAGCGCGAGGTCAAGGGGAGCGCGGAAGAGGGGGCGCTGCCCCCGGCCCGGCTCCGCCGGTCCTCCCCCGGGATATTTAAGAGACAGATGAAAGGAACTGCGCGGCCCTGATTTCATCTGTCTCTTAAATATCCCCGCCGGAGGCTTCCTCAATCAGCCAGGGGCGTCTGGCTGCGGGGATCTGGCCGGAGGGGGCCGGGTTTTGGCAGGGGAACGACATTGCCTTCGGGCTCGTTGCGGTCTTCGATATCGACGGCATAGCCGAGCCCGGGCAGGATCTCGCGCAGATCGGCCTCAAGCCGTTTGAGCTGGATCCGGGCGTGCTGTTCCTCGGCCTCGATGGCGGCAAGCCAGCGGCGCATTTCGTCGCAGATGCCGCGCGCGAGCCGCAGCCGCTCGTTCAGCGCGTCGATCTCTTGCTGGCGCTGTTCCAGGAAACCTTTTGCCCGCGCCACTTTCGCATCGGAATAGGTCTGGGCCAGAGCGCGGGTTTCATGGCTCATCTGTGCCGCGAGTTGCAGCAGCTCCGGCTCCAGCCCGGCGAAATCGGGGTGGCGGCGCAGCTCTTCCATCCGCGCGCGGATCGAGTCGAATTCCGCGGACAGGCCGAAGAGCCCGGTACGGTCAGCCTCATGCGACATCTGATAGGCGCGGGCGACATCCGAGACGCCCATCGCAAAGCTGCGATGCCCGGCCTCGAGCCGTGCCATGCGGCTGTTTGCGGGCAACCAGAAGACCAGCATCGCCAGCAATGCGGTCAGTCCGATCTGCAGCCACATGCCTGCATTCGCGACCGGCACCCCGCCCAGCGATAGTGCTATTTCCGGCCAGGAGCTCCAGCCAAGGGCTGCGAAAAGACTGGTGCCCATAAGGATCAGGCTGGCCCCGAAAATCACGGCATGGGCACAGACCTGGCCGGCGGCTAAAACCCTGCGCAAAGCTGCGCGATCATCTGAAAACATGCCCAACCCCCGTTACGGCCTTTTCAGGCAAAGGCTGAACGTCTTAAATTTGCAAGAAAAAACCTGAATTTACGGGCGAGTGAGAAACCGAATCCTGTGGAAAGCCGGGACTGTTTCGATCCTGTCAACGTTCTGCGCGGTGTGGTTGTGCCTGGGTCAGTGCAACAGCGCGCGCACCAGCGCCACCAGACAGGCGATCACGATGGTCACCAGATGCGACACCACCCAGCCATGTGCCCAGACCGGGCTGGGCCAGCGGTTCCAGACATGGGCACCCCAGGCGGCCAGCACCGAGACCCAAAGCAGGGTCGAGACCAGCACCGATATGGCATGGCCCGACGGATCAACGAAATGCAGTGGCAGCGCCAGCCAGACCAGCGTGATCAGCGCAAGCCCCGTCAGGCGGAACGCGCCGTTATGGCGTCGCCGTATCCCCGTCAGCCCGGCCACCAGAACCACCGCCGGGAAAAGCAGCAAGAGCCATTGCATCACTGGCGACGGCGTCAGGAGCCGGTTGAGAAAATCACTTTCCATCACGGCCTCAGCGTACGGAAGGGATCGGGCCTTCGGCGCGACCATGGATGAACTGTTGCACGTAAGGGTCTGAAGTGTCATCCATTTCGGTGACAGACCCTGTCCAGCGCACGATGCCTCCATGCAGCATCGCCACCCTGTCGGCAATGGCGCGCACGCTTGTCATGTCATGGGTGATCGTCATTGCGGTCGCGCCCATTTCGGTCACGATCTCGCGGATCAGCTCATTGATGACGCCTGACATGATCGGGTCGAGGCCAGTGGTCGGCTCATCGAAGAAGATGATCTCCGGGTTGGCGGCGATGGCGCGGGCGAGGCCGACGCGCTTTTGCATGCCTCCCGAGAGCTCGGCCGGGAAGAGGTCGGCGACCTGGGGGCCGAGGCCCACGCGGCGCAGTTTCTCGACCGCGATTTCCCGCGCCTCGTGTTTGGGGCGTTTCAGGCGCCCGCGCAGCAGGCGGAAGGCGACATTCTCCCAGACCGGCATCGAATCGAACAAAGCCGCGCCCTGGAACAGCATCCCGAACCGGGCCAGAAAGGCGTCACGCTCGTGACGCGCCACATCCTGGCCGTCGAGCGTGATCGTGCCGCGATCCGGCGTCACCAGCCCCAGCACCGATTTCAGCATCACCGATTTGCCGGTTCCCGAGCCCCCGATGATCACCATGCTCTCGCCGCGCGCGATGCTCAGATCGACGCCGTTCAGCACCTGATTGCTGCCAAAGGCCTTATATACGCCGCTGAGCTCTATCATGCCGAGAAGAAGGCCTCTGTAAGCAGGTAATTGGCGGCGAGGATCAGCACCGAGGCCGAGACAACGGCAGATTTGGTCGCCGCCCCCACGCCCTGGGCGCCACGCCCGGAATTCATCCCATGCCAGCAGCCCATCAGCGCCACGATGAAGCCAAAGACCGCGCCCTTCACAAGGCCCGAGCCGATGTCCCAGACCTGCAGGAAATCGACGGTGTTCCTGATATAGGTGGCCGAGTTGAAATCAAGCCGCGTCACCCCCACAAGCCAGCCGCCCATGATCCCGATGGAATCGCCGACCGCGACCAGCACCGGCAACGTCAGCACCGCCGCCAGCAGGCGCGGCACCGTCAGATATTTCATCGGATCGGTCGAAAGCGTGGTCAGCGCATCGATCTGTTCGGTGACTTTCATCGTCCCGATCTCGGCGGCAATGGAAGAGGCCACCCGTGCCGCTACCATCAGCCCGCCCAAGACCGGGCCAAGCTCGCGCGCCATGCCAATGGCGACGATCTGCGGCACCACGGCCTCGGCCCCGAAACGGTTGCCGCCGGCATAGATCTGAAGCGCCAACGCGCCGCCGGTGAAAATCGCGGTCATGCCCACAACCGGCAGAGAGAACCAGCCGATCTGCATCACCGCCTGGCCGAATTCGCGCCAGTAAAACGGCGGCCGGAAGATATGGCTCACCGCCACCATCGCGAATAGCGCCACCCGCCCGATCGCTGCAAGCAGCTCCAGCACCGGCCGCCCGAGTGCCGCCAGAAACGCCGCTGGCCGTCCGTTCAGCATCCCCGTCACCCGCGCGTCTCGAGATAACGGCGGCTGTAGCGCTTGCCGAGCCCGGTGAGGATCTCATAGCCGATGGTGCCGGCCGCATCGGCCAGATCATCCACCGACTGATGCGGCCCGAGAATATCGAGGCTTTTCGGGATCTCTTTCAGATGGGTGACATCGACGGTGATCAGATCCATCGAAACCCGGCCGATAAGCGGGCAGGGCGTGTCGCCATCCCATAAGACCGCATTGTTCGAAAGGGTGCGCGGCAGCCCGTCGGCATAGCCGGCAGCCACCGTGGCGATGACCGAGGGCACTTCCGGCTCCCATGACGCGGCATAGCCAACCACTTCGCCGGGCATCACATCGCGGGTCTGGATCACCGGCAAAGACAGGGTGACAACGCGCTCGGCCATTTCGAACGGCCGCCCGCCATAAAGCCCGATCCCGGCGCGGGTCAGATCGAAATGATATTTCGGCCCCAGCAGGATGCCTCCCGTGGCGGCAAAGCTGCGCGGCAGGCTGGTGCCATCGGTCATCTCATGGAAGGCTTCCAGCTGCGCCTGGTTCATGGGATGGTCCGGCTCGTCGGCACAGGCGAGATGGCTCATCAGCATCGCCGGGCCGGCCTCGATGATGATCGGCGCCACCGCCTGCCATTCCACCGGCTCAACGCCGAGCCGGTTCATCCCGCTGTCGAGCTGGACCCCGAACGGATGGCCCGGCAGCGCCTCCAGATGGCGGGTGATCTGCTCAAGGCTGTTGAGCATCGGTGTCAGCTCAAGATCATTGAGCATCTCAGTGTCGCCGGCCATATGGCCCGAGAGGATATTGATCTGCGGCCCGGGCCCAAGCGCCTGACGCACCGCCGCGCCTTCTTCGGCGGCTGCGACAAAAAAGCGCCGCGCCCCGGCCCAGGCCAAAGCCCGCGCCACCTTGCCGGCGCCCAGACCGTAAGCATCGGCTTTGACCACCGCAGCGGTTTGCACTTCGGGCGCGGAAAGACGGTCCAGCGCGCGCCAGTTGGCGGCGATGGCGTCGAGATCAACGGTGAGGGACGATGTGGCCATGAGGATAACTTCCTGGCATCTGGAAATCTGGGGTCAAGGGGGAAATCGCGGCGCCTCTGGTCAGGCAGGGAGCCTCCGGCGGGGATATTTAAGGACAGATGAAATCGGCATTGTCTTTCATCTGTCCTTAAATATCCCGGGGGTGAGGGGGCAGAGCCCCCTCTGCGCCCTCAGCCATCAAAAGCCCCCATCCGGGCCGGCGCCGCCATCCCAGGGTCGGGCGAGGTTGCCAAAGCGGGTGAAACGGCCCTCAAAGGACAGCTCCACCGAACCGATCGGCCCGTGGCGCTGCTTGCCGAGGATGACTTCTGCCTTGCCATGGCATTGTTCCATGATCTGCTGCCAGGCCGCCATTTTCTCCAGCTCATGATCGCCGGGCTTTTCGCGTTCTTTGTAATATTCCTCACGATAGACGAACATCACCACATCCGCGTCCTGCTCGATCGAGCCGGATTCGCGCAGATCAGAGAGCTGCGGCCGCTTGTCTTCCCGGCTCTCCACCTGGCGCGACAGCTGTGACAGCGCGATCACCGGCACGTTCAGTTCTTTGGCGATGGCTTTCAGGCCTTGGGTGATTTCGGAGACCTCCTGCACCCGGTTCGCCTCTGAGCTTTTTGACGAGCCCTTCAGAAGCTGCAGGTAGTCGATCATCAGCACATCCAGCCCATGCGTCCGCTTCAGCCGCCGCGCCCGCGCTGCGACCTGGCTGATCGGCAAAGCCGGCGTGTCGTCGATGTAGAGCGGGCAGCTTTCCAGCGATTTCGCGGCATCGACAAAGCGGCGGAACTCGGGCTCGGTCATATCGCCGCGCCGGATCTGTTCCGACGGCACCTCGGAGGCCTCGGAGAGGATCCGCGCCGCCAACTGCTCGGCCGACATCTCGAGCGAGAAGAAGCCGACCACACCGCCCTCGACCGCCCCCTCATGCCCATCGGGCTTGCGGCCACGTTTATAGGCCTTGGCCACGTTGAAGGCGATATTGGTCGCAAGCGAGGTTTTTCCCATCGAGGGGCGCCCGGCGAGGATGATCAGGTCGCTCTCATGCAGCCCGCCCATCTTCTTGTCGAGATCGACCAGCCCGGTCGAAATCCCTGCCAGACCGCCGCCACGCTGATAGGCGGCATTCGCCACATTGACCGCATCGGTTGCGGCCTTGAGGAAGCTCTGAAAGCCGCGCTCGGCCACGCCCTGTTCGCCCAGTTTGTAAAGCCGCTGTTCGGCCTCGGTGATCTGGGCGCGCGGCTCGGAGTCGATATCGACCTTGCCGGCACGGTCGGCGATGTCTTTACCCAGCTGGATCAGCTCACGCCGCACCGCGAGATCATAGATCATCTGCGCATAGTCGCGGGCCGCAAAGGCCGAGATCGCAGCCCCCGCCAGACGCACCAGATAGGCGGCGCCACCAAGCTCTTTCAGTCCCTCATCCTCTTCGAGAAACGCCTTCAGGGTCACCGGCGAGGCGAGGGCATTCCTCTGGATCCGCGAGGCGGCGATGTCAAAGATCCGGCGATGCACCGGGTCGTAGAAATGCTCGGTCTTCACCACACTGGCGATGCGGTCATAGATGTCATTATTGACGAGGATCGCGCCGAGCAGCTGCTGCTCGGCCTCGATATTCTGCGGCAGCGCCTCGGTCACGGCCGGCGCCGGCAGATCGCTGCGGATTTTCGCGACTTCGTTCATGATCACCTGCGCCCCATTAAGAGATCAGCTTTAGCCTGTCAGGGCGCGTCAGAGCAACCGCTGCACAGGTCTGTGGAAAAGTGACAGGATAAGCCGGCTCTGGCAGAGTGGCCTGGGGGTATCTGAGCCTGAGCATACCATATCTTGCGTATCCTGTCTGGAGGAAAGACGGGTTTCGCGATTCGTATTCGGGCCTCGGCGGGGCCGAGGGGGCGGAAGACTGAAAGATAATCCACGCCCCCGGCCAGCCCGGCGGTTTCCCGCTCTACTTCGCGCGGGCCGCCTGCCAGCCACGCGGGTCGTTGAGGAAGTCTTCGACACCCTCCAGCGTTTCCTGGTCGAAGGAGCCCTGAGCTTTCGCCTCGGCCAGCATATCCCACCAGGTGCAGAGCCAGGACAGGCTGACGCCATGTTCGGCCAGCCGCGCCTCGGTCTCTTTGAAAATGCCGTAATAGAAGATCACGGTCGTATGGTTACAGGTGGCACCTGTCTCACGGATCGCATCGACAAAACTGAGTTTCGAGCCGCCATCGGTGGTCAGATCCTCGACCAGCAGCACGCGCTGCCCCTCGGTCATGGTGCCCTCAATCCGGGCATTGCGACCATAGCCTTTCGGCTTCTTGCGCACATAGGTCATCGGCAAGGCGAGCCGCTCGGCCACCAGTGCCGCGAAGGGGATACCCGCCGTCTCGCCGCCTGCGATATTGTCGAAGGCCTCGAACCCGGCCTCGCGCATCACGGTCACCGCCATGAAATCCATCAGCATCGAGCGGATGCGCGGATAAGAGATCAGCTTGCGGCAATCGATATAGGTCGGCGACGGCAGACCAGAGGCCAGCGTGAAAGGTTCGCGCGCGTTGAAATGCACCGCGCCAATCTCAAGGAAGGCGCGGGCGGTCAGACGGGCGATCTCTTCTTTCGAGGGGAAGGCAGCGGGGATCATTCAGTGCTCCTTTGCAGCTTCCTCTTGAGAAAATACACCCGCCGGAGGCTTCCCCGGCTGGCGAAAGGCGCCTCCGGCGGGAGTATTTAAGTCAGGAGGAAATCAGCTTTCGACCGACCAAAGGACGGGAAAGCCGGGGTTGAAGACGGTGACCGGGCCAGCGCCGGTCTCGATTTTTTCCGGGAAAGCGGTGGGCGCTGCGCCTTTGACGAGGCGCAGTTTCGCCTCATTGACCGGCAGCCGGTAAAAGGCGGGGCCATTCAGCGAGGTGAAGGCCTCGAGCCGGTCGAGCGCGTTTTCTTCTTCGAAGACATGCGCCAGGAGCGGCATCGTATTCGTCGCGGTGAAGCAACCGGCGCAGCCGCAGGCATGTTCTTTCAGAGCGTCGATATGGGGTGCCGAGTCGGTGCCAAGGAAATAGCGCGGGCTGCCGGATGTGGCGGCGCGGCGCAGCGCGAGCCGGTGTTTCTCGCGCTTGGCGACCGGCAGGCAATAGTAATGCGGTTTGATGCCGCCGACGAGGATATGGTTGCGATTGATGATCAGGTGATGCGTGGTGATCGTCGCCGCCAGCGTCTCTCCGCCCTCTGCCGCATAGGCGACACCTTCTTCGGTGGTGATATGCTCCATCACCACCCGCAGCTCCGGCAGCCGTTTGCGCAGCGGATCGAGCACCGTGTCGATGAACACCGCCTCGCGGTCGAAAATATCGACTTCGGCGGTTGTCACTTCGCCATGGGTGCAGAGCGGCAGGCCGATCCCGGCCATTTTCTCAAGCACTGGCATGACCTTATCGAAATTCCGCACGCCGGAATGAGAATTGGTCGTGGCACCCGCAGGGTAGAGCTTGACCGCCTTGATCAGCCCCGAAGCCGCCGCCTGCGCCACATCGGCGGGGTCGGTTTCCTCGGTCAGGTAAAGGGTCATCAGCGGCTCGAACGCCATGCCTTCGGGCAGGGCGCTCAGGATGCGGTCGCGGTAAGCGCGTGCGTCTTTCGCGGTCACAACCGGCGGCACCAGGTTGGGCATGATGATTGCGCGGGCAAAATCGCGCGCAGATTCGGGCAATACGCCTTCCAGCATCGCGCCATCGCGCAGATGCAGATGCCAGTCGTCGGGGCGGCGGATCTCAAAGCTGTTTTCCATACCCCCGCAGCTAGCCGAAACCGCGTGTCTTTGCCAGAGACTTCCGCCAGGATCGGGATGGATCATAAAGGAGAGAATCCGATGGCCAGCCATAGGGGCGGATGTCAGTGTGGAGCTGTGCGCTACAGTGTTGACGTCTCGCTGGAGGCGCCGCTGATCTGCAATTGCTCGCGGTGCCGCCGGATCGGGGCGGTGCTGGTGTTCGCGCCGGCGGCCGGATTCACGCTGGAAAAGGGCGCCGGTGCCAGCACGGAATATCTTTTCCATGATCATGTCATCCGGCATTACTTTTGTAAGACCTGCGGGGTGCAGAGCTATTCCCTCGGCGCTATGCCGGATGGCAGCGAGATTGTGGCGGTCAATGCGCGCTGCCTCGACGGGGTTGATGGCCATGCGCTGGCGGCGCGGGCGAAACTGGTGGATGGAGCTTCACGATGACACGATTTGCACTGATTGTTCTGATGGCTCTGGCGGGGCAGGCCGGGCAGGCGGCGGCACAGGATGCCGATTGCGCGAATGCCATGGTGCAGGCCGATCTGAACGAATGCGCCGCTGCGGAATGGCAGGCGGCGGATGTGCTGCTGAACCAGCGGTATAAAGAGGCAATGAAGCTGTTGCAGACCTGGGACGCGGATCTGCCCGAGGCGCTGAAGGGCGGTCCGGCGGAGCTGCGCGCGGCGCAGCGCGCCTGGATCACCTATCGCGATGCCGCCTGTTCCGCCGAGGGCTACGCGATGCGCGGCGGCAGTGCAGAGCCGCTGCTCGTCTATGGCTGCAAGGCGCGGCTGACCGAGGCGAGGACCGAAGACCTCGAAGGGCTGATCGAATATGGCGAGCACTGACCGGCTTTGCAAGCGGTCCTGGGCGTGCGGCAGCCCGATCTGAGGTGCCAGTTCTGAGGTCTGTGGCTCAGTCTTCGCCCGTGCCCTCTGGGTCGTCCTGTGCGAGGAGCGCGGCGAGGCGCCGCTCGAATCGCGGGATCTGCTGTTCGGACAGCACCTGACGCAATACGCGGATCTGACGCTGGCGATTGCCCTTGGCCGAAATGGCGGTCAGGAGGGAGCGCACCCAGGCCGGCGACCGGCGGCGCGCGCGCCACAGGGCGGCGAAACCGGCAGGGGTCAGGGTGCCGGCCATCGCCGCCTGGATCACCTGATCAAGGACGCCGGCGGGCATGCTGCGCTCGGGCTGCTCGCCGCCCCAGCGGGTGTGCAGCATAGTTGTCCAATTGCGCCGGAACAGCGCCGCATGGGCGTTATCGCCGGGGGAAAGCGGGTCATGGATCAGCCAGACATGGTCGGCGCCCTCGGTCATGTCGGGGGCGTAGCCGTAGCGGCTGGAGAAATCGAGCCGCCGCTGCGCCAGGTGACGGCGGTCCCAGCCGGCGATGGTGGGCGCGAGCGTGGCGCGCGGCGCCAGCAAAAGCGCCCGGGCCCCGGGGGCCGCTACGACATAAGAGGCGGCGGCATAGCCTGCCGGGCCCGAGCCGTAAAACAGCACCTGGTCGAAATCGTCAAAAAAGGCGTCATCGACGAGGCGGTCGAAATAGCCCCAGACCTCGGGCGCGCGCCAGAAGGTCTCGCCGCGCGCGATCAGACACAGCAGCGACCAGCCATTGCGCTTTGCCAGGTCCCATGACGCGGGCATATTGCCGTCATTGGCCTCGATCTGTTCGGCACGTTCAAAGGTGACCAGCAATGTCGTGCCGGTTTCGGCAAAAAACGCCCAGTGGTTCGGGCCAAGCGGGTCAAGATAGCCATCCTCGTCGGCGACGCTTTCCATCGCAGCCAGCCATTCAGTGCCGGGATGTGCCGGAAGGTTGTCGGCACTGTCGGGGAAGGACATCGTCACTCCTGTAGCATTAAACTGCGTTTTGTCCGGTCTGGCCGGGATATCTGGCTCAGGTCTGGCGAAGGGTCAGGCCCTTGCGACGCCGCAGGCATCACACCGAACCACGTGCTGTCCAGTATCGGCAGTCGGGACGGTTGCTGCAAGGGATCACGCCGGAATGTGAACTCTGCATTCGTGAACAATCTGTTGTCGGACGGATGCGCAATGTGGCGCGCAGGTCGCAGGGCAGGTCCTGTCGCGCCGGGAAAAGGCAAATGAAAAGGGCAGATCCGTCAGGATCCGCCCTTTGATGTCACCGACGCGGCAGCGCCGGGATCAGAAAAACGCCTGCAGTCCTGTGATGGCGCGGCCAAGGATCAGCGCATGGATGTCATGCGTGCCCTCATAGGTGTTGACGGTTTCAAGGTTCACCATATGGCGGATGACCTGGAATTCCTCGGAAATGCCATTGCCGCCATGCATGTCGCGGGCGTGGCGCGCGGCCTCCAGCGCGATGCCGCAATTGTTGCGCTTGATCAGCGAGATCATCTCGGGCGCAGCATTGGCCTCATCCAGGAGCCGTCCGACGCGAAGGCTGGCCTGAAGGCCAAGGCTGATCTGCGTCAGCATATTCGCCAGTTTCAGCTGGTAAAGCTGGGTCTGGGCAAGGGGTTTGCCGAATTGCTTGCGGTCCAGCCCATATTGGCGCGCGGCATGGAGGCAGAATTCCGCAGCCCCCAGAACGCCCCAGGAAATGCCGTAGCGCGCGCGGTTAAGGCAGCCGAACGGCCCTTTCAGACCTTCGACATGCGGCAGCAAAGCATCCTCGCCGACCTCGACCTGATCCATCACGATCTCGCCGGTGATCGAGGCGCGAAGGCTGATCTTGCCGCCGACTTTCGGCGCCGTCAGGCCTTTGCTGCCTTTGTCGAGCACGAAGCCGCGGATCTTGCCGCCATGCGCTTCGGATTTCGCCCAGACCACGAAAACATCAGCGATCGGCGCGTTCGAGATCCACATTTTGGACCCGTTGAGGACATAGCCATTCGCGGTTTTCTTCGCGGTGGTCTTCATCCCTGCGGGGTCAGACCCGGCATCGGGTTCGGTCAGGCCGAAACAGCCGATCCATTCACCCGAGGCCAGTTTCGGCAGATATTTCCGGCGCTGCTCTTCGGACCCGTAGGCGTAGATCGGGTACATGACGAGGCTCGACTGCACTGACATCATCGAACGATAGCCGCTGTCGACGCGCTCGACTTCGCGCGCGACCAGACCATAGGATACGTAAGAGGCGCCAAGCCCGCCATATTCCTCGGGGATGGTCACGCCGAGAAGGCCCATCTCGCCCATTTCGCGGAAGATCGACGGGTCGGTTTCCTCATTGCGGAAGGCTTCAATCACGCGGGGCTGCAGCTTGCCTTCGGCATAGGCGCGCGCCGCATCGCGGATCGCGCGCTCTTCCTCCGAAAGCTGGTCTTCGAGACGGAAGGGATCCTCCCAGTCAAAGCGCGAAAGGTCGGGGGCGTCCTTGGCTTTCAGTTTCGGGCGGCTGCTGCTGGCATCTGACATGGGCTGATCCTCCGGAATCATCTGCCGCCATATTGCATGGAAGGGTGCGGTCAGGGTATCGAAACTCTGTCACCGGATCATGAGGAAAACTCATATGCTGCCGCGTCGCTATCTGCCGTCCATCGCGTCGCTCACCGCGCTTGAGGCGCTGGAGCGGCTCGGCACCGCTTCGGCGGCGGCGGCGGAACTGTCGTTGACCCAGGGCGCGGTCTCGCGGCAGATCCAGCTGCTTGAAGGGCAGCTGGGCGCCCCCCTTGTCGCGCGCGAACGTCAGCGGCTGGTTCTGACACCGGCCGCGCGAGATTATGTGGCAGAGGTGCGCAAAGCTATGAAATTGCTGTCAGATGCCTCGCTGGCGCTCCGGGCAAACCCATCGGGCGGCACGCTGCATCTGTCGATCCTGCCGGCCTTTGGCATGCATTGGCTGGCGCCGCGCCTCGCGGGGTTTGCGGCGGGGCATCCGGAGGTGACAGTGAACCTCTCGACCCGGCTCCGGCCCTTTGATTTCGACGGCACCTCTTTCGATGCCGCCATCCACTATGGCCGCGAGGACTGGCCCGGGGTCACTTACATGAAACTCATGGAAGAAGAGGTTATTGCGCTTGCGGCGCCTGCGCTGCTCACACGCCCGCTGACCGGGGCGGCGGATCTGCTGGCGCTGCCGCTTTTGCAGCTGGAAAGCCGGATGGGCGACTGGGGGCGCTGGTTCGCCAGCCATGATCTGCCGGGTCAGCGCCCGCCCGCGATGCTGTTCGACCAGTTCGCCACCATGGCCCAGGCGGCCGTGCATGGGATGGGGGTGGCGCTGTTGCCGACCTTTCTTGCGGCGGGGGATCTCGCCTCCGGGCGGCTTGTGCCAGCCTGGGGCGGCGCGGTCGCGGCCTCGGGCGCCTATTACCTGGTCTGGCCCGCCACGCGCCCGGAACGCGCGCCGCTCACCTCGTTTCGCCGCTGGCTGGCTGCGGGGGGCGGCGCGGGAGAGGGGCCGGGAGCCGTTGCCAGGGCGACTGATATCCGATGACAGGCGGAACCCCGCTCCGGGATCTGCGTTGCTATCGCATAGCACGCCCTGTCCGGTGCAGGGTCAGGGGCTGAAGACACCGCGATTCCCGGGACTTGTGCCGGCGAAGAGGCCCGCAAGCACCCCGGGACGTGGCGTCAGCATCACGGCCAGGATCTCAGAGGAAGACCAATGCGCAAATTACTCATCTCCTCGACCGCACTCTCGGTCGCGCTGAGCTCGTTCCATACGCTGCCGGTCTATGCGCAGGAAAATGGGACAGAGACACAGGCTGAGATAGAAGCTCAGGCGGCAGCGGAGGCTCAGGCGGCAGCGGAGGCTCAGGCGGCAGCGGAGGCTCAGGCAACAGCGGAAGCTCAGGCAGCGGCGGAAGCTCAGGCAGCAGCGGAGGCTCAGGCGGCAGCGGAAGCTCAGGCAGCGGCGGAAGCTCAGGCAGCAGCGGAGGCTCAGACAGCAGCGGAGGCTCAGGCAGCAGCGGAGGCTCAGACAGCAGCGGAGGCTCAGGCAGCGGCGGAGGCTCAGGCAGCGGCGGAAGCTCAGGCAGCGGCGGAGGCTCAGGCAGCAGCGGAGGCTCAGGCAGCGGCTGAGGCTCAGGCGGCAGCGGAGGCTCAGGCAGCGGCGGAAGCTCAGGCAGCGGCGGAAGCTCAGGCGGCAGCGGAGGCTCAGGCAGCGGCGGAAGCTCAGGCGGCAGCGGAGGCTCAGGCAGCGGCGGAAGCTCAGGCAGCGGCGGAGGCTCAGGCGGCGGCGGAGGCTCAGGCAGCGGCGGAAGCCAAGGCAGCGGCCGAAGCCGCAGCCGCCAGCGCTGCGGCAGCGGAAGCCGAAGCATCGGAAGCTGCGACCTCGGATAGCGAAACGGCTGAACCTGCTGTGCCGGCGGATGTTGCGGATGCGATTGAGCCGACCGAAGCCGGTGCGGCAGAAGTCTCGCCCGAAGCCCTCGCCAATGCGATCGACGCCCCGGTGCCGGAAGAGAAGGCGGTCAGCAGCCTCGCGGATATTCTTGGAATGCCGGACGCACAGGCCGATGCGGGTGAGGGTACCGATGCGGAAGCCGGGGCCGGCACGGTCGCGGATGCGACAGTCCTCGCGGTGCCCGCCGTCGCGGCGGCCTCCTTCCTTGAAGGCGTCCCGGGCGGAGTCAATGTTCCCGGCGTGGCAACAGGTACGGAGACCGCGACTGGTACGACGGGCGCAGGGGAAGGGGCCACGACGGGGACGGGTGTTGCACCGGTTTCGGTGATTGATACGATCATCACCGAGGCCAATACCCGGACTTCGGTCAATGAATTTGCCGCGGCCCCGGTCGCGGTCGGCAAAGGCAAGAAATCCGGCCTCTCTGACCTCGAGAAAGTCGGGTTGCTGGCGCTGGGCGCCCTGGCGGTAGGCACGATCATAAATGGCGGCAAGAAGGATGAACGCCGCGTTGTCAGCAATTCCGGCGACCGGGTGGTGGTCGAGAATGCGGATGGTTCTTACGTCGTCTATAAGGATGACGATGCCGTGCTGCGCCGTCCCGGCGTGCGCACCCAGACCGAGAGCTTTAATGACGGCTCGACCCGCACGGTGGTCAGCCGCGCCGATGGCACCCAGGTGGTGACGATCCGCGACGCGTCGGGCAGGGTGCTGCGCCGTGCCGCCTATGATCAATATGGTCAGGAAGTGCTTCTGATCAACGATCTGGAGCCGGAACAGCCGATCATCGTGACGCAGCTGCCCAAGCCGCGCCCTGACCGGGTCGTGATCTCGACCTCGGACCAGAACGCGGCGCTGAAGGCGGAAATGGCAGCGCTGGAGGTTGAAGGCCTTGGCCGCAAATTCAGTCTGCGCCAGGTGCGTGATATTCCGCAAGTGCGGGCCCTGGCGGCCACGGTCGAGGTGGACAGCATCACCTTTGACACCGGCTCATCGGTGATCAATGCGACCGAGGCGAAGAAGCTTGCCGATCTTGGCCGGCTTATGCAGCAGTTGCTGGCATCGAACCCGGGTCATGTCTTCCTGATCGAAGGTCATACCGACGCAGTGGGCTCGGCGAGCTCTAATCTGCTGTTGTCGGACCGGCGGGCAGAGAGCCTCGCGCTGGCACTGACGGAATATTTCGGCGTTCCGCCGGAAAATCTCGTGGTGCAGGGCTATGGCGAGGCTGAGCTGAAGATCCGGACCGAAGCGGCAGAGCGCGCAAATCGCCGGGTTCTCGTGCGGCTGATCACACCGCTGCTGCGCAATGCAGGCTGAGGCGCCCGAGCAGGTCAAAGGTCTGACTTGCCCTGATAAAGACCTGATCTGAATGACAAAGCCGCGCAGAAAGCGCGGCTTTGGTCTTTGTTACATCCGCGTGGCGTTGTTTCAGAAGTCCTCGTTTCGCAGGATTCCCATGGCGAATTCATGGGTTTAATGACCTGTCATGACAGGGCCTGATCCTGCCCGCTACTTCACGACGAACTGGAAACCCTGCAATGAAGCTTTGCGACGACGCGGGTCTTTGCTGATCTGGCCCGACAAAGACATGGTGTGGCGGGCGCCGAAGGCGGGTCAAAATGGCCGACCCCGGGTCTTCAGCGCGGAGGAAGATCAGAAAACAGTCCGGGGGACTGATTTCCTGACGACGGCGATCCGGTTCTGTCTCATGGTGAAGCTCCTGTTTGGTCTGCCGCTTCGGCAAACGACAGGGATGGTGGCGGGCATGCTTTCGACGGCCAGGCCCGACTGGCCGGTTCCGGACTTCCCGACGCTGAGCCGCAGGCAGAAGAGCATAGAGGTGAGATCATGCAGCGCCATGCGGCCTGGTCCCCTGAACCTGCTGGTGGACAGCACAGGGATCAGGTTTTTGGGTGATGGCGAGTGGCTGGCGCGCAAGCACGGCACGCAGCGCCGGCGCCACATCTGGCGATGGATACGGCGACCGGTGACGTCTGCGCGGTGGAGCTCACCTCCAACGACAAGGGCGACAGTCCCGTTCTGCCGCAATCCCGCCCGGCGAGCAGATCGGCACTGTAACGGGAGACGGCGCGGTCGATACCCGCAGGTGCCATACCGCAATCCGTGAACGCGGAGGCGCCGCAGTCATACCCATTCGCAAGAATGGCCGACGATGGCGGGAGGATTGTCCCGCTGCCGCCGCACGCAATGAGATCCTCCGCGCACCCCAACGCCGGGGCCGAACCATCCGGAAGTGCTGGAGCGGATATCAAGCCCGAAGCAGGATCGAGGCGAAGATGAGCTGCCTCAAAGCCTTCGGCGAGCGCATCGCATCACGCGACCCCGAACGTCAAACCGCCGAAATCCACATCCGTGTCGCTATTCCGTGCCGCTCTTATGAACCGCGTCAACTCCCTCGCCACGGACGCGACTGAACGCGTGGCCTGAGGTTGCCGGGGAAAGCGGGAGATCACACATAGACTGACTTTTGCAAAAACGCCGATCTAGATCACCCGCGCCGGACCCGGGCCGATTGCCGAGGACGCTGTCATCCTCATCCGCGACCTCTGCGCCATATTAAGGATGAGAACAGCGGCTGCGATCCCCCACCCCCTACCGCACGCCAGGATCCTCCATCCCGATCCTGCCCGGTCTGGAAGCAGGGCTGTGCCATCACCGCGCCCGTGCTTTTGCCAAAACGCCCCTCGGTATGGCACTGGCCTCTATCGCCAGATGCCGAGACGGCCGGGGTCGCTTCCTGACCGACGGCCGCGCAGGACGGCCGCGTAGGGAGTGACAGCAATTCTTTCGAAGGCGCTATCCGCCCCATCGCCCTGCACCGCAAAACGCCCACTTCGCCGGTCACGACTCCGGCGCCGAAAACCGGGTGGTCAGCGTCTCGCTGACCGACACCTGTAAGAAGAACGGCGTCGATCCATACGCCTCGCAGGCCGGCACGCTCACCGCCATCGTCAATCGCCAAAAGCAGAGGTCGGGTCGAAGATCTCCTGCCGTGGAACTATGCCGCCAAGGCGGCGCCAGGGCAGCGCTAACGCCTCATCGCGGCCCGACCACTGCAAAACCCGCCCCGCGCGGGTCGCTTGCCATAGTGATCCAGGCACCGCCCGGCACTTCGACAGGGCCATGCAGCACCTTGCCCCCCAGCGAAGTGACCCCGGCCGTTGCCGCATCAATCCCGGGCACCCCGAAATAGGGCAGCCAGTGCGGCGGTGCGCCTTCCACGCCCAGCATTCCCATCATTCCACCGATATCACGACCATCATGGGCAAAAAGCTGGTATTTGCCATCCGGCCCCATATCCATCGCATCGGTCGCGCTCCAGCCAAACAGGGCGGCGTAGAACTGGAACCCGGCCTCGGGGTCCGAGGAATGCAGTTCAAGCCAGTTGCCATGACCGGTTCTGGCCTGGTCAAAGGCATGGCCCGGAGTGCCGTCTTCGGGCTGCAACAGGCCAAAGGCGGCGCCCTGAGGATCGGCCAGAATCGCGAAACGACCGGTGCCGGGGATGTCCTCGGGCGCGCGATGCACATTGGCCCCGAGCGCCTTGGCTTTGGCGACCATGTGATCGCAGTGGTCAACCGCGAAATAGACCATCCAGAATTCCGGCATCGGGCTGTCGGGCGTCATCAGCCCGGCAATCATCGCCCCGTCTTTGGTGGCAAGGCCATAGTCAAACCCCTCCATTCCGGCATCCTGGAAGGTCCAGCCCAGCAGCGGGCCATAAAAGCCGCGCGCCACCCCGGTATCCATGGTGCAGAGCTCGTACCAGCAGGGGGTTCCTTGCAATGTCATGGCTCAGATCCTCATTCTTCGACCAAAAGGGGCACAAAGCCGCCATAGATCATGCGCTTGCCGTCAAAGGGCATGGCTTCGGGCTTCATGTCGGGATCGCTTTCTGACCGCGCCTCCATGGCAGCATAGGCCTTGTCACGGGTCGCCTTGTCGGGCCAGGTCATCCAGCAAAACACCACGCTCTCGCCGTCCTGCAGATCCACCGCGCGCAAAAAGTCGGTCTGCTTTCCAGGCGGTACGTCATCCCCCCAGCCCGCCACAAGCGTCAGCGCCCCGAGCGCCCTGAACGCGCCCCACCACTTCGCCTCATGCGCGCGGTAGGTCTCGCGATCCTCATTGCGGACCGGGATCAGAAAGCCATCAATATAGCCGGGAGACTGCTTTGCCATGATCTGCTCCTCCGGATCTCAGGTTGCGGTCACCGACCATGCTCCGGCTGATCCTTCCGAAAGGCAAATGGAATATCGAACAGCAGCCAGAAGCGGCGGGAAATGACCGCCGCGCAGGGCGCCTCTGGTCGCCAGCCGATCATCCCGGCTCAGCGGCTCCCCATCATGTCCCCAACATTTTCGGTCCTTAAATATCCCCGCCGGAGGCATTCCGGCGTCGCAAGACGCCGGAACAACAGATGCCTCAGTATTTCAGCGGAACGTAGAGTTCGGGCGGCAGGACGGCGCGCTCATAATCGGGGTTGAAGACGCGTTCGGGCAGCTGGATGTCCTCATGCGGCACATCCTCATAGGGGAAGAGGCCGAGGAGATGGTCGATGCAGTTCAGCCGCGCGCGTTTCTTGTCGGTGCCCTCGACAATATACCAGGGCGCCTCGGGAATATTGGTGCGCGCCAGCATTTCTTCCTTCGCCTTGGTATATTGCTCCCACCGCACCCGGCTTTGCAGATCCATCGGCGAAAGCTTCCATTGTTTCATCGGATCATGGATCCGCATGAGAAAGCGCATCTGCTGTTCCTCATCGGTGATCGAGAACCAGTATTTCACCACCTTGATGCCCGAGCGCACCAGCATCCGTTCAAATTCCGGCACGTCCTGGAAGAACTGTTCCACCTGGTCTTCCGAGGCAAAGCCCATCACCCGCTCGACCCCGGCACGGTTGTACCAGGACCGGTCAAACAGCACCATTTCACCGCCCGCCGGCAGATGCGGCACATAGCGCTGGAAATACCATTGGGTCTTTTCACGGTCCGAAGGCGCCGGCAGCGCCACGGTGCGCGCCACGCGCGGGTTCAGCCGCTGGGTGATCCGCTTGATCGCGCCGCCCTTGCCGGCGGAATCGCGGCCCTCGAAGATCACGACCACGCGTTCCTTGTGATATTGCACCCAGGATTGCAGCCGGATCAGTTCGGCCTGAAGGCGGATCAGCGCGCGCAGGTAATCCTTACGCTCCATCCCCGGCCCGTGGCGTTTCTTGTAGATCTTCGCGATTTCTTCGGACAGCTCGGCATCTTCCAGCTCAAGCTCATAATCCTCATCGAAGGAATCCGAGAGTTCGGCTTCCAGCCAGTCCATCGGGGTCTGTTCGTTCATGGCATCCGTCGCGCGTGAGGGGAGTTCGGGATCTCAATGGCAGTACAGCGTAACGGAAGCATGACGGTCTGGTGACGGAAATCAATGCGGAGCGGCCTGGGAAAACAGGTTGATCACCAGCACACCGGCAAGGATAAGCCCAATCCCGATCACCGCCGCGAGATCAAGCGACTGTTTCAGCCAGATCCAGCCGATCATCGAGATCAGTACGATGCCAAATCCTGACCAGATCGCATAGGCGATCCCCACCGGCAGGGTCTTGAGCGCCTGCGACAGGAAGAAAAAGGCGCCGCCATAAAGGCAGAGCATGATGATGGTCGGCACAGCTTTGGTGAATTGCCGTGTCTGGGGCAAAAGCGAGGTCGCCATCACCTCCAGCGAGACCGCGAGGAGGAGCGTGACATAGGTTGTCAGCGTAGGGTTCATCAGCCGGGATTCCTTCGGGTCAGGTCAAGCAATTTTGCGCATAAGTCTGCCATCGGCTGGCGCAGATCGGGTTCGACCTGCCAGAGATCGGCAAGCCAGAAGCCATCCGCCGCGTGGCGCAGGATCTCGTACCAGGGGCCGGAATCGGTCGCGGCATGGCGCGTAAGCCGGGCGCGCAGCCAGTCGGACCAGAGGCTGCGCATCCCGGGATTCATCAGCAGGACCGCGTTCAGCGGCGCCGAAGCCGCCAGCCCCGGGTCAAGCGTGGCGGCTATCCAGGCGCGGGTAAAGCTGCCCTGGGGCTCGGGATCAGCCGCCATACTGAGGTCGATGGCCGCATCGAAATGATCGAGGAGATCGCGCAACAGCGCGGTGATCAGCGCCTCTTTGTCGGGGAAATGGTGAAAAAGCCCGCCCTTGGTCACCCCGGCGGCCCTTGCCACCGCCGCGATGGTCATCGCCTGGAGCCCGCCTGTAACCGCCAGCGCCGCCGCTGCATCAAGCAGCCGGCGCCGCAAAATCTCGGGCTGGCGGCGACGGGGCGACGACGCCGGGGAAAGCGAGGGCGGCGGAAGCGAGGGCGGGGCTGCGGTCATGCAGCCGATTACATACCGCTTGGTATGTAATCGGCAACAGATTTCTTGCCTGCCGATATTGCAGTCTTCGGCCTATACCCGGGGGCCGAAGAAGACGGGAAAAGGTCCAGACCCGCGCTGGAAGGCAGGTGGCTCGCTGTCGCATGACCAGCAATCCCCTGTTTTGCAGTGTCAGCCGTCTGTTCAGGACGGATCACCGCTGTCGGGCAGATCCGGAATGCCAGTTCAGCGGCCTGCTGAGAGTTCGGGTTATCGCATGTCAGAGCATAAGGTCCGGGTCATAAGCGATGGGGTTTCGGGATTTCATCGCGCCGGTCTCTGCCGCCGCTTGCGCCCGGTCAGGTGTGGTCCTATATTCCTTCTTGTCCGGGGCAACCCGGACTATGGCGATAAACGCACCTGTAATAGGCGGCTCGGACCCGGGGGCGGTACCCGGCGGCTCCACCAAATCTCCCGTTCATTGCGGGCGTGTGGGGCCGAAACAGGATCGACGGACGTTCAAAGAGGCCAGCTTTCGCTCGGTAAGGTACCACCGTTATCGGTCCATGATCACAGTTGCCAATGACAACAGTGCTCCGGTGGCGATGGCTGCGTAAGCAGCTCTCAATACCAAACCTAAGTCCTTGCGCTTAGCCGCGTAAGGCGGGGTTCGCAGGTACCTGGCAACAGAAACCTGCACCTTCCCCCGCTTCAGTCCGATCACCTGTGCCTCAGGTCGTAAGGACCTGCTTCGCGACCGCGATTATGGTGGCTTTCACCATCATCGCCGTTCGGATACCGCCATACATGGGCCGCCGGTATCCGTTACGGTATTGCTAAGGCTTTTCCCGCCAGAGCAGCCGCGCTATGGCAATGAGGCCTCGCCCCGGCGCCTGATCCGGTCCCGGCGGGCAAATTGCCAGAGAGGCATTCCCGAAAGGCATTGCTGTGAAACGGCACCGTCATATTCTGCATCCGCTGCAATCGGCGCGGGTCATTCTGGGGCATCGGCGATCTGCCGGGGCGGATCTGCTGCTGGCCACGGTCATCGCCTTCACCGCCGGCGCCGCCAATGCGGGCGGCTTCTTCGCGCTTGGCCAATATACCTCGCATGTGACCGGCTACCTGTCGCAGCTGGCCGATCACCTGGTGGTGGCCGAATGGTGGATCTGCCTGGTCGCATTGATCGCCATCGGCGCCTTTGTCAGCGGCGCGGCCTTTTGTTCGGCGCTGATCCACTGGGCGCGGCTGCATCTGCCGGGTCGCCAATATGCGGTGAGCGTGGCGGTGCAGGGCGTTTGCCTGATGCTGTTTGCCACCGGCGGCTGGTTTGAAAGCGCGGCCTGGCGGCTCTGGTGCATGGCGTGCCTCTGTTTCACCATGGGAATGCAGAACGCCACCGTGACCAAGATCTCGGGCGGCAGGCTGCGCGCCACCCATGCCACGGCGATGATCACCGATATAGGCATCGGTCTCGGCCGCGCCCTGTATCGCCGCCATGCACCCGACGCAGTCCACAGGGTTGACTGGCACCGGATGCGGCTGATGGCGCAGCTGGTTCTCACCTTCTTTCTGGGCGGGGTGACCGGGGCGCTTGGCTATGCGCGGATCGGGTTCGGGTTCTCACTGCCGTTGGGATGCCTGTTGCTGGCGATGGCGCTGCCGGCACTCTGGAGCTGCCGGCGCAGCTGAGGACGGGCCTCAGCTGCATTGCGAAAAGCCGCAACTGGCGCAGATCAGGCAGCCCTCTTCCCTGCGCAGATCAAAGGATCCGCAACTGGGGCAGATGGCCTGAAGTCCGGGCTCTCCGGCCCTGGTTCCCATCCCGCTCCCGGGGGCCTCGGCCGGCGGCAGGGCGCCTGGGTCGGATTGCAGCCCCATGCCTTCGCCCGCGATGAAGCCGGTCGCGATCAGGTGGCGTTCGATCACACCGCCGATCGCCGCGAGGATCGAGGGGATATAGCGCCCGTCAATCCAGGCGCCCCCCCTCGGGTCGAACACCGCCTTCAGCTCGCCCACCACGAAAGACACATCGCCCCCCCGCCGGAACACCGCCGAGATCATCCGCGTCAGCGCCACCGTCCAGGCGAAATGCTCCATGTTTTTCGAGTTTATGAAGACCTCGAAGGGGCGGCGGCGCCCGCCCGAGACAATATCATTGACGGTGATGTAAAGCGCATGTTCCGAGCCCGGCCAGCGGATCTTATAGGTCTCGCCCGAAAGCGTGGCGGGGCGCGGCAGCGGCGCATCCCGGGGCGTCTCGCTGTCCCCGGGGGCGGGCGCGACGCTCAGCACAGATCCGGTTACGGCATTGGGCCGGTAAGTGGTGCAGCCCTTGCAGCCCATATCCCAGGCGGCGAGATAGACATCGCGGAAGGCCTCGAACGGGATATCCGCCGGGCAGTTGATCGTCTTCGAGATCGAGCTGTCGATATGGCGCTGCGCCGCCGCCTGCATCCGCAGATGATCCATCGGCGCCAGCTCCTGCGCGGTCACGAAATGCGCGGGCAGGGGCGCGTCACCATGCAGCGCGCGCCAGCGCATCAGGGCGTAATCCCCGACCTCTTCCTCGCGCGCGCTGCCATCCTTTTGCAGCACCCTGCGCCTTGTGCTCCAGGCAAAGACCGGCTCGATCCCCGAAGACACATTGCCCGCATAAAGCGAGATTGTCCCCGTGGGCGCGATGGAGGTCACCAGCGCATTGCGGATGCCATGGCTGCGGATGGCATCGCGGATATCCCCGTCCATCGCCGCCATGGTGCCGCCTCTGAGGAAGGCCTCAGCCTCGAACAGCGGGAAGGGGCCGCGTTCCTTCGCGAGATCCACCGAGGCAAGGTAAGCCGCCCGTGACAGCGCTTTGAGCCAGGCATCGGTCTGGGCCACCGCCTCATCCGCGCCATAGCGCAGCCCGCACATCAAAAGCGCATCGGCAAGCCCGGTGACGCCAAGGCCGATCCGCCGCTTGGCCCGTGCCTCGGCCTCTTGTTTAGGCAGGGGAAAACGCGACTGGTCGATCACATTATCCAGCATCCGCACGGCGGTCGCGACAAGATCGGCAAGCTCATCGCCCGCGATCCGGGCCGCTTCGGTGAAAGGGTCCCGCACCAGGGCTGCGAGGTTGACCGACCCGAGCAGGCAGGCGCCATAGGGCGGCAGCGGCTGTTCGCCGCAAGGGTTGGTGGCGCTGATCACCTCGGCGTAATGGACGTTGTTCATCTGGTTGATGCGGTCGATGAAGATCACGCCCGGCTCGGCATAATCATAGGTCGCGCGCATGATCCGGTCCCAGAGCGCGCGGGCGGGCAGGCTGTGATAAACCCTGCCGCCAAAGACCAGATCCCAGTTTTGATCCGCGTTCACCGCTGCCATGAAAGCATCGGTGATCAGCACCGAAAGATTGAACATCCTCAGCCGTGCCGCATCCTGTTTGGCGCTGATAAAGTCAAGGATATCAGGGTGATCGCAGCGCAGGACCGCCATCATCGCGCCGCGCCGCGCGCCGGCGGACATGATGGTGCGGCACATCGCGTCCCAGACATCCATGAAAGACAAAGGCCCCGAAGCATCCGCCGCCACAGACGCCACCAATGCGCCTTTCGGCCGGATGGTCGAGAAATCATAGCCGATGCCGCCGCCCTGTTGCAGCGTCAGTGCGGCCTCTTTCAGGGCCTGAAAAATCCCCTCCATCGAATCGGGGATCGTGCCCATGACGAAACAGTTGAACAGCGTGACGGCGCGATCGGTGCCGGCCCCGGCCAGGATGCGACCGGCGGGCAGAAAGCGGAAGCCTTCCAGCGTCGACATGAACCGGGGCTCAGCGGCTGCGGGATCGGGCTCGTCCACCGCAAGGGCGCGGGCGACACGGCGCCAGCTGTCGGCGACCGTCAGGTCAATGGGTGTGCCATCCGCGTTCTTCAGCCGGTATTTCATATCCCAGATCCGGGCCGCGATGGGGGTGGCAAACCCATCCTGCGCGACAGACCCGTCCTGAGCAGCGGGGCCGGTCAGGCGGTCGGCGGCGTCAGCATCGGGTGCAGTATCGGGCAAGGTGCAGACCCTCCGGCAAAGAGGGCCGTCAGCGGCGCGAGGACTGGGCCAGCATTTGCGCCGGATCCGGCCAGAGCCACAGGATAGGGAGGCGGAGGCCATCGGTCAATCTTGCGGCGGCGGGGCAGGCGCCTATGATCCGGCCATGGGATTCGTGAATATACTCAAGCTTTGTGTCGGTGCCGAAAGCATCGGGGATCTTGCGACCTGGCAAGAGGAAAATGCGGCGCGCTGGCCTGCGGGGCAGGCGGTACATGTCACCCGCATGTGGCCCAAACGCGAGGCCGAGGTGCTGGCGGGCGGCTCGCTTTACTGGGTGATCAAGGGGGTGATCCTCTGCCGGCAGCGCATCACCGCGCTGGAACGGGTCGAGACCGGTGATGGCATCAGCCGCTGCGCCATCGTGATGGACCGCGAGATCATCCGCACCGAATCCGCGCCGCGCCGCCCGTTTCAGGGCTGGCGCTATATCGGCCCGGAGGACGTGCCGCGCGACCTGACGCTGGGCCGGGACGGCGATGACAGCCTGCCGCCGGACCTGGAACGCGCTTTGGCCGAGATCGGCCTGCGCTGACGCGTTTTGCGCATCTGGCCCGATCTGAACTCCCCGCTCTGAACTGCCGACCGGTGCCGGTTCAGAGCGGCCATTTCAGATGCGGGTGATCAGCCGCGACCGCGGGTGAAGCGGCCTTCGATGGTGGCGCCGCTCTCGATCACCAGGGTGTCATAAGTGATATCGGCGGTCACCTGGGCGGTGGCGCGCATGATGAAATGCTGGCTGTCGACTTTGCCGTCGAGACGGCCATGCACCTCGACCGATTTCGCGCTGACCGAGCCGGAGATGCGGCCATGCTGCCCGACCGCCAGCGCGTCGGCGGTGATATTGCCATCGACCTCGCCCAGAACCTCAAGCGCGCCGGTCGAGCTGATCTCGCCGGTGATCTTCAGGTCAGAGCCCAGCACAGAACGGGTCGCATTGCTGCGGCTGGCGCCGGATGAAGGCGTGGTCGCCTGGGAGCCAGCCTGTCCGGGCTCGCCATTCGGAGCGGCAGTTTTCGAGAACATTGGGGGATCTTTCTGAAAGCGTCTCGAGGGCGATAAGGCGGAATTGCGGCGCGAGGGTCAAGTGGACTGCGACCGCCGAGGCCGGGGAAAGCCGGTTTTCTGCCGAAACTTAATGATCACGACGGGACGGGGCGGCGTCCGGCATCCTAAAGCCGGTGAAAAGGCGCATGAAACAGAGAGACGCGCTCTTTGGGGGCGGGGCCTCCTGTCTGGTGCGGGCGGCGATGCCGGCCGGGGGCGGATCGCAAGGCGCATCCTGTCGCTGCGAATCAGGGGGCGGCGCGGTTGCGTTCTGGCCGGACTTCTCTGATAGTGACGCTGTCTGGTGCTCTCCGGCCCGGGCAAGGGCGCTGACCCTGTGCCGCCCCTGGCCGGAGGGATAATCGGGAAGGCGGTGCAAATCCGCCGCGTGCCCAACGCTGTAAGGTGGACCGCTTTTGCGGACCGGGCGGCAGATGCCACTGGCTTTGGCCGGGAAGGCGCCGTTTCGGGATGAAACCGAGCCAGAAGACCGGCCAGACCAGAACGGCCCCGGCTGCGCGGACGGCAGCAGGGGCGCCGGTTTGCCTGACAGGGGAAATGTCATGCCGATAGAACTGCCGCTCGCGGCCCGTTGCGATCACGCTCCTGCCGAACAGCTCCCTTCCGATCCACTTGGCTCAGATCCGGGCACTTCCGGTCCTGACCTGCGCGCGCCCGGCACCGCCGCTGCCTTTTCGGCAGAGGAACGCGCCGCCGTCTACCGCGCGATCTTTGAGCGGCGCGATGTGCGGGGCCAGTTCCTGCCCGATCCGCTCAGCGAGGATCTGCTGCTCCGGCTCCTGGCGGCGGCCCATGCCGCGCCTTCGGTCGGGCTCTCTCAGCCGTGGAATTTCATCCTGATCCGCGATGAGGGCGTGCGAGCCGAGATCCGTGACGCTTTCGAGGCCGCCAATACCGAGGCGGCGGCGATGTTCGGCGAGGGGCGGCGCGCGCTTTATTCGCAGCTCAAGCTCCAGGGGATCTCCGAGGCGCCGCTTTGCCTGTGCGTCACCTGTGATCGCACACGTGGCGGTCCGGTGGTGCTGGGGCGCACCCATGATGCCGCGACCGACCTCTATTCCACGGTTTGCGCGGTGCAGAACCTCTGGCTCGCCGCGCGGGCCGAGGGGATCGGTGTCGGCTGGGTCAGCATCTTCCGCGAAGGTGATCTGAAGCGCATCCTGCATCTGCCCGATGATGTGGTGCCGGTGGCGCTCCTGTGCCTTGGTCATGTGCGCGACCTCTATGACCGGCCGGAGCTCGAGGTCCGGGGCTGGGGGCAGCGTCACCGGCTGGAAGACATGGTCTTCGCCGACCGCTGGCAGGGGCGCTGAGGACCTGCCGCTGCCGTCCCGCGCAATGCCGGAAGAGGCCGCCGCCACGGGCAGAGGGCCGTCGTCGCGGCGAAGGCTGGCAATGACCAGTGATCGGGAGAATGACGGCCCGTCAGCCACAGAAGGATAACATTGATTCCCCCCGCAGTGTTCCGGTCTGCGACCCGACTTGATCCGGTTCAGGCAGCAGCAGAGGGACTGCCTGTCCCGGCGGTGCTTGTCCTGCGGCCCGGGGGACCGCAGGTGTGGCACAGACGAAGGCGCCGGCGACATCGTGCCGCCGGCGTCAGGCCAAAGGGCAGGTCGGGCTGGCTCAGCGCAGCATCGCAGCGGTATTGCCGCCATCGACGGTGATCACCGCCCCGGTCGAGGTGCGGGCGCGGATCAGCGCCAGCGCGGCCTGGGCCACATCTTCGGCGGTGACTTCGCGATGCAGCAGGTTGCCGCGCATATAGACCTCGGGCGTGACGCCCCGGGCGCGGGCGCGCTCTTCGATCATCTGGTCGGTCATCAGCCCGGTGCGGATCCGGTCCGGATTGACCGCATTCGAGGTGATGCCATCCGCCGCATGTTCCACCGCATATTGCTTCATCAAGGCCATCAGGGCGGCTTTCGACGTGCCATAGGGGCCGAAGTCCGGACCCGGGTTCACCGCCTGTTTCGAGACGTTGAACAAGAGCGCGCCGCCGGTGCCCTGGGCCTGCATCACCCGCACCACCGCGCGGGCAACATAGTGGTGACCCCAGAAATTCAGCTCGAAGGCAGCGCGGAAATCGGCATCCGACACGTCGAGAAGCGCGCCCTGCCAGGCCGCCCCGGCATTCGAGACGAGGATATCAACGCCGCCAAAGCGCAGCGCCACCTGCGCAATCGCCGCATCGACCGCGACCGCATCGGTCAGATCGCAGCCGATGCCGATGCCGCCCAGCCGCGTCGCCGCCTCTGCGGCCTTGTCGGCGTCAATATCCAGCAGTGCAATCTCGGCACCTTCGGCGCGAAGCGCCTCGGCCATGGCAAGGCCCAGACCACCGGCGCCGCCGGTGATCACCGCGACCTGGCGGGTCAGCGGCTTTTCGGCGACCTTTTTCAGCTTCACCTGTTCCAGCGACCAGTATTCCAGATCAAAAAGGTCTTCCTCGGGCAGAGCCTCAAAAGCGTCGATCCCTTCGGCACCCCGGATCACCTGGATCGTCGCCTCGGCGACATCGGCCCCGATCCGGGCGGCTTTCGCAGTCGGACCAGCGGCAAAGACGCCGACGCCTTCGACGTAGAAGACGCGGGGCATCGGGTCGAGCATGGTCTTGATGCCGCCCGCACGCGCATTGTTGCGGGTGAAATAATCGGTGTAATCCGCGATATAGCCCGCGATCTTCTCACGCACCAGCGCCGCCCAGGCCTTCAGATCACCCGCTTTTGGCGCGGGCAGTGCCAGGCCGAAGCGCTTGATATGGATGACATGTTCGGGTGTCGCATTGCCACGCCGGGTCAGGCTTTCGACATTTTCCGCGCCGCAGAAATCCAGGATATCCTGGTTCACGCGATGTTCGATCACGAAACGGCGGGGCAGGCCTTCCTGCGCGCCCGGCAATGCGATGGCGCCGCGCAGGATCGGCGCGATCTCTGCCGCGTCTGCAAGCCCGCCCAGCACCGGCGCGGTGCCAAATGGTTTCGGATTGCCTTGCGCGATGCGGTTTTCGGCGCGGGTGATCGCCTCGATCATCGCCTCATAGGCGACACGCGGATCGTCGGACCAGGTGAAGATCCCGTGTTTGATCAGGATCATCCCGGGCGCATCAGGGCGTTCATTAAAGGCCCTGAGGCAGACCTTCGAGAGGTCAAAGCCCGGCATGACATAGGGAATGACGATATATTCGGGGTAAAGCGCGCGGATCAGTGCCTCGCCATTCGGCTGATTGGTCAGCGCGACAATCGCATTGGCATGGGTGTGATCGACATGGCGGAAGGGCAGGATCGCATGCAGGATCGCCTCGACCGAAGGGTTGGGCGAGGCCGGATCCAGCAACAGGCGGCGCTGCAGCATGACCATATCGTCATCCGACAGCGTCTCGTAATTCACCATCGCCTTCAGCTCGGCCAGACGCAGCGCCGGCAGGCCTGCCGGTTCGATCTGGCCCATATCCCAGCCCGACCCCTTGACGCAGAGCACCTCGACCGGCGTGCCGTCATGGTCATTGATCACGGTTTTCACCGATGTATTGCCGCCGCCATGCAGCACCAGCTGCGGCACCTGGCCCAGCAGCCGCGTCGTCCAGGTGCGGATCGCCACATCGCGGTTCACGCCGGCCGCGACATAGGCGGCAACGGTTTTCTCGAAATCCGCATCGGACCACAGGGATTGCATCGGATCTTCTCCTTGGACATTCAGGTCTGAGTTGATGTCAAATGACAGTTATTGGTGTCAAATGTCAATGCGAGTACGAAAGAGATCGGTGAAAGCCTCGCCAAGGCCTGGGTTTCGTGGCAAAGCTGATGGCATGACTGGGCGTGACGGGCAGGGGGACTGATGTCGGCAGAGGCGCAGATACGCGGGCGGGGGGCCGTGCCGGCAGAATTCGACGATATCGTGATCTGGGCCGCCTGGCTCTATTATGAGGAAAGCCTGAACCAGAGCGATATCGCCGCGCGGCTCGGCGTCTCGCGTGCCAGCGTGGTCAATTATCTTCAGGAAGCGCGCGAACGCGGCGCGGTGCGGATCAGCATGGATGCGGGCGTGATGGCGCGGCATTCGCTGTCGCTGGCCCTCGCCGCGCGCTTTGGCCTCGAAGAGGCGCTGGTGGTGCCGGTGCAGCCCGGAGACGATGCGGCGACGCGACTGGCAGCCCTTGGCGCCGCCGGGGCGCGGCAGCTTGAGCGGATGCTGACCCCGGGCGAGACGCTCTGCATCTCCTGGGGGCGCACGGTGCTGGCGGTGGCCGATGCGATCTCTCTGCCCGTCGAGGGGCTGAGCGTGGTCCAGGTCACCGGCGCGGCCATGGGGCGGCGTGATTTCTCGGCCGAACTCTGCACGGCGATCATGGCGCGCAATCTCGGCGCGCTGAGCATGGTGATGCATGCACCTGCGGTGCTGTCGAGTGCCGCGCTCTGCACCGCCTTGCGGGAGGAGCCGGCACTTTCCGAGCAATTCGCGCTGATCCGCAAGGCGCGCACCATCGTCTTCGGTCTCGGCGGTCTCGGGCCGGACAGCACGATGCGGGTTGCCGGCATCGCCGGCACGGATGAGATCGACGCCTATGCCGCAGATGGCGCCGAAGCGGTGCTGATCTGCCGTTTCCTCGATGCCGAAGGGCAGCAGGTTCGCCGTGATTTTGACAGCCGTATGATGGGGATCGAACTTGAAGAGCTGCGCGCCATCCCCCGCCGGGTCTGCGTCGCAGGTGGCCCGGGAAAGATCGCCGCGCTGCGCGCCACTTTGAAGGGCGGCTATGTCAGCCATCTGGTGACCGATACTGAAACAGCCGCAGGCCTGCTGGCACAGACCCCCTGACGCTTTCTTTCGCCCGATAAAATCACACAAGGAGAGGTCCGGAGGGATGCAACACCCCTCCGGCGGTTCGGCAAAGGGCATTCAGCCTTTGATCTTCGCTGTATTCATGAACTCAAGCGTATGGTCGAACGACTGAACACCTGCATCTGACCCGAGCCCGGTCGCCACCAGCGCCGCCGTCGCCTGGGCGAAATTCAGCGCGGTTTTCAGATCCATTTTATGATGCAGTGCCGTGATGAAGCCCGCGTCGAAGGCATCGCCGCAGCCGGTGGTATCGACCACTTCGATCTCAAATGCCGGCTGGCGTACTACGGCACCCTTGTTATCCATGAAACAGACGCCATCCCCGCCAAGCGTAAAGACGCATTGTTTCACCCCGCGATCGAGGAAGAAGCGCCCCGCGGCCTCGACCGTCGTCGCGCCGGAGATCGCCTGGGCCTCTTCGACTGAGGGCATGAAATAGTCGATATGCGGGAAAAGCGGTGCGACGAGGTTGATCGTATTCTCATCGGCGCCAAGGAGGTCAAAGGTGGTCGTCCGCCCGCGCCGCTTGGCCTCGGCCAGAAGCTTCGCGCTCGGCTCCCCATCGAGTTTCGCCAGAAGACCGGTGCCGCCGAGATGGATGATAGGGGCGGCCAGCACAGCATCCAGCGTTTCGGGGATGATGTCGAAATGATCTGACGCACCGCGCTGATGCAGGGCAGGGCGCTCGCCATTCCGGCGGATGTTCAGGATCGAGGCCGAGGTCGGGACGCCCGCAAGGCGCTGCATCTGGGTCGTGTCGACCCCGAACCGCGCCAGCGTCGCCAGCACGAAATCGGCCTTTTCGTCATCACCAACCGCACCAACCGCAAGGCAGTTCAGCCCGTGTTTCGCCAGATCGACCACGGTACCGCCGGCGGTACCGGCCACGGTCAGGCGGATTTCGTCGATAAAGGCGACAGAGCCGCCCGGCGGGATCGCATCGACCGGCCGCCCCAGCACGTCAAGGATATAAAGGCCGATGACCGAAACATCATGGCTCATGGTGGTTCCTCCCGGAAGGTTAATCAGCCGCGCATTGCTCAGTTGCGTTGGCGCAGCGCGAAAATGGTGCCGGCGATCAGGATGAAGATGCCGACAATGGCAAGCTGCAGCGTCGAGGGGATGCCCACGAAGACCAGCACATTGCTCACCAGCGTGATCAGGAGCACACCGAGCAGCGTGCCGATCACGGTGCCCGAGCCGCCGGTGATCCGCGCGCCGCCAAGCACCACGGCCGCGATGATTTCAAGCTCCATCCCGGCCAGGTCAAAAGGGTTCGCGAGACGGTTCGAGGCGACATGCACGATGCCCGCGATACCAGCCAGCAGCCCTGCCCAGCCGAACACGAACAGCCGGATATGGAAGAGGTTGAAGCCAAGGCGTTCTGCGATCCCCGGATTGCCGCCCGAGGCAAAGATCGCGCGGCCCATCAGGGTGCGCTCAAGGATGAACCAGGTGGCGAAAGCGACCACGACCAGCACCAGCACGGTCGCAGGCAGGGTCGAGATCACCCCGGTCCCGCCGGTCCAGGTGATGAGGGAGGCCTTGCCGAAGGCCTCCATCGAGGCGGGCAGGTTCATGAACAGGGCCGTCCCGACAAAGGTCAGCAGCGCCGAGCGGATGATATATTGCGTGCCGATGGTGACGATCAGCGAGGGCGCGCGCAGGGAATGCACCAAAAGCCCGTTGATCACGCCAAAGACCGCGCCGCCTAGGGCCGCCAGCGGCAGGATCACCCAAAGCGGCATTCCCGGGAAGATATTCGTGACCAGCATGGTCAGCGAATACATTACAAAGGCTGCGATGGCGGTGAAGGAGACGTCAATGCCGCCTGCGGCCAGCACCACAAGGACGCCCATCGCAAAGATCCCCCGCACCACCGAGGCACGCAGGATGTCGAAGACATTGTTCATCGCGAAGAAATTCGGGTTTGCAATGGCCACGCCGATCACCGTGACCACGATCAGGGCAAGGGTGAAAAGCTCTGGCCGGCGGCCCATCAGATCCCAGATGCGCGCGGGCAGACCCGGGGTTGCGGCGGAAGCGGGGACGTCGGTCATGCTGGCATTTCCAGGTCTGTGACGGCGGGCGCTGCGCCGGCCATTGTCTGATAGAGGCGATCTTCGCTGGTGGTCGCCGCGTCATAGGTTGCGGCAATCGCGCCCTGGCGCATCACGGCGATCCGGTCGCAATTCTGCAAAAGCTCGGGCAGGTCATCCGAAATGATGATGACGCCCATCCCCTCATCCGCAAGGCGCTGGATGATGCGGAAGATGGTGTCTTTCGACCCGACATCGACGCCCACGGTCGGGCCGTGCAGGATCAGAAGCCGTGGTTCGATCGTCAGCCAGCGCCCGATCAGCACGCGCTGCTGATTGCCGCCCGAGAGCGACTGCACCGGGGCCGCGACATTCGGTGCCACGACCTGGAGGTCGGCAATCTGGTCTTCCGCCAGTTTGCGCGCGCGTTTCGGGCTGATCATGCCGATTGCGTTTTTCAGCCGGTCAAGAACCGGCAGGGTCACATTGTCCTGGATCGGTTTTTCCAGAAACAGCCCTTCGGTCAGGCGGTCTTCGGGAACATAGCCGATGCCGTCCCGGATCGCCTCGCCCGGGTTTTTCGGCCAGACGGATTTGCCTTCCAGCCGGATCGCGCCGCTGCTCGCCGGGCGCACGCCCGACAGCGCCAGCGCCAGTTCATTGCGGCCGGAATCGAGAAGCCCGGTGATGCCGAGGATCTCGCCCTTGCGCAGGCTCAGCGACAGATTCCGGAAGGCGCTTGTCTGTGTGAGGTTCTCGACCTCCAGCAGCCCCTCGCCGATTTTCGGTTCGGTCCGGTAGCGGGCCTCGGAAATCTCGCGTCCGGTCATCAGCTGACTGATTTCGGCTTTATTGGTGGTGGCGACCTCGCGTTCCGCCACTTTCAGGCCGTCGCGCATGATGATCGCGTGCCCGCCCAGCGATTTCACCTCGTCGAGCTTATGGGTCACGAAGAGCACTGTCACGCCCTGGTCAAGAAGGCGGCGCACCACGGAAAGCAGGTTCTCGACCTCTTGCCGGGTCAGCGAGGTGGTCGGCTCGTCCATGATGACCAGCCGCGCCGAGGCCGCGATGGCGCGGGCAATGGCCACGAGCTGGCGGGTCGCGAGCGGCAAAGTATCGGTGCGGCGCGTCAGGAAGGCGGCGTCGGTCGGCAGATGCACCTCGGCCAGCGCTTTGGCGGCGGTGGCGAACAGTTCTGCCCGTTTCAGCCGCCGCGCCAGACGCCCGCCTGCTGCGACCAGCTGGCCGGTCAGCGCGATATTTTCCGCCACCGACAGGTTCGGCAGCAGGGAGAGATCCTGATAGACGGTCTCGATCCCGGCCTTCAGCGCGCCGATGGCACCGATATCGCCTGCCAGCGGGCCGGTGGCCTCGCCATCAATGAAAATCTGCCCCGAGGTCGCGTTCTGCGCGCCCGAGACGATCTTGATCAGGGTGGATTTGCCGCAGCCATTCTCGCCCATCAGATGGTAAATCTGGCCCGCCTCCAGCGTGAGGCTGACATCTTTCAGCGCCTGCACGCCGCCGAAGGACTTCCGCAGGTTGCGGATTTCCAGAAAGGGCTTCTGGCCGGTGGATTGGTTGGTCTGGCCTGGCTGCGATTGCATCGCGGTCGTCCTCAGCTTGTGGATGCGAAGGCGCGGGCAGAATGCCGCGCCTTCGCCTGGTTGTCCGGTCAGGGAAGGCAGATCAGAACGGGTAGTTCTTGTATTCGTCCTTGCCGACATCGACCCAGGCAGCGCCCTGGATGATGATGCCCTTGCCAGGGCCCTGCGTCACGGTGACGGCGTTATAGCCCGGCACGCCGAGATCGGCGCCATCCGCGATTTCCTCGCCGGCCAGCACTTTGGCGGCGACGACATTCATGACATAGCCCGCGTCTTTCGGATCCCAGAAGTAGATGCGGTTGACCGCACCGGATTCGAGATAGGGGCCGGTGTCTTTCGGAAGGCCGAGGCCATAGACGCAGACCTTGCCGACAAGGCCGGCCTCTTCAACCGCACGGCCGATGCCGATCACGTCAATCGCGGAAGAACCCTGGAAGCCTTTGATATCCGGATAGGCGCGCAGGATTTCTTTTGCTTTGTCATAGGCCTTGTTCGCGTCGTTGAACGACTCGTTCTTGGCGGCGACCAGTTCCATGCCCGGGTGGTTTGCGGCGGCGCTTTCAGCACCGGCATCGGCCCAGATGTTATGGGTCAGGCTGCCGAGCGAGCCGACAAAGCTCGTCCATTTGCCCTCACCGCCCATGCATTCCGCAAGGCCGTCATTGATCTTGCGGCCGAAGGCTGCGTTGTCGAAGGCTTCGATATCGGCATCGGCATTGACGATGCTGTCGCCTTCATGCGCGATGACCTTGATGCCACGGGCCTGGGCACGACGCAGCACGCCTTCAAGAGCCGCCGGGTCCATCGGCACGACCGCGATGGCCGAGACGCCTTTGGCCACGAGGTCTTCGATGATGCGGGCCTGTTGTGCGGCATCGGCCTGAGCCGGTCCGACCTGAACCGCGTCAATATCGGCGTGATCGGCGGCAAAGGCTTTCACACCTTCATCCATCCGCACGAACCAGCCTTCGCCGGTGATCTTGACCACGGTGGTGATCGACTGCTTGTCCTGGGCCATGGCCGCGCCTGCGACCATCGCACCGGCGATCATGGCGCTTCCGGCCAGTTTCGCGAGTGTTTTCATGGTAGTCCTCCTCCGGTTTTCAGGGGCATTTGTCTTGCAGCGATCCGGCCTGCCCTGCGGGGCCGGCGCCGCATCCGTTATCGCGCCGGTCGGAACCAGTACGACAGATTCACCCGCGCCGAGGCCAGCAGCGCCAGAAGCAGCACCCCCCAGGCCAGATCGCGGAAAAAGTTCGAGATGCCGAGGAAGTTGAAAAGGCTCGACAGCATCTGCAACGCGGTAGCGGCCAGCAGGACGCAAAGGACGCGGCCATATCCGCCTTCGGGCTTAACCCCGCCCAAGACCGCGATCAGGATGGCGATCAGCACATAAGAGCTGCCGTAATCCCATTTCACCGAGCCCGCGCGCGAGGCGATCACGATGCCCGCAACCGAGGCGAGGATGCCGCAGATCGCATAGGTGATGACGATCATCCGCTTCACCGGGATACCGCCATAGCGCGCGGCTTTCTCGTTCGATCCCAGCAGCATCAGCTTGACGCCAAAGGGGGTGAAGCGCAGCAGATAGCCGATCAGCCCGGCGATCAGCACGAACAGCGCGAAACACAGCGGCACACCCAGCACCGGCAGATTGCCGAAATCATCCAGCGGAGGGATATAGCCGAGGCTCACAGAGGAGCCATTGGTCAGCCAGACCGCGATCCCGGTGAACAGAAGCTGGGTGCCGAGCGTGGCGATCAGCGGCGTCAGCCCGGTATAGGCGATCATCAGCCCGTTGATCAGCCCGCCGGCCAGACCGACGCAAAGCGCGATGCCGGCGAAGGTCCAGGAGAAGGCCATCGGCGCATCACCCGGGGGCAGGATGCGGCTTGCGACCAGAAAGGCGGTGATGCCGGCAAGGTTCGCCAGTGCGATCCCGGAAAGGTCGATGCCGCCATTGCCGGAAATCATCGCCAGCGCGACGCCAAGCGCCAGCAGGCCCAGTTCCGGGACCTGCGCGGCCATCACCTGCAGGTTATAGCTGTCAACGAAATTTGCTCCGGCCAGCAGGGCGCCTGCCACCAGCACAATCACATTGATCAGGGCCAGAAACACGGTCTGGCGGTCAGCGGTCTTGATCACGGTCTTCCTCCCGCCGGGGCAGGGGCAGACTGCGCGCCCTGATCCGGTTCTGTATATCGACACTGGCCGGTGACAAATGTCAATGCTTGCTGTCGTATGTCATGGGCCTGTTGTGTGGCCTGTTTTCTGATCTGGTGTCCGGCGGGGCAGCGGGTCATGCGCGGCCCCCTTTGCTCATCAGCGCAGGCGCGTCACAGGGATGATCCATCAGCGCCGCCAGCTCATCATCGAGATGCAGGATCGAGAGCGAGACGCCCGCCATATCCAGCGAGGTGTAATAGGGGCCGACCAGCATGTGGCTGACCGTGATGCCATGCGCCGTCAGGCGCTGCCGGATGCGGCGGGTGAGGATGTAAAGCTCCATCGCGGGCGTCCCGCCCAGCGAATTGACCAGCACCGCCACCCGGTCACCGCGTGCGGGCACCATTTCGGCAAGGATCCGGTCCAGCAGCAGATCGGCGGCATCATCGGCAGAGACCAGCCGCTGGCGTTCCACCCCGGGCTCGCCATGGACACCGACGCCGATCTCCATCTCATCCGCGCCCAGCTCGTAGCCGGGGCGGCCGGTATCGGGCAGGCGGGCGGGTTCCAGCGCGAGGCCCATCGTATAGACGCGCTGCGCCGCGCGCCGTGTCACCGCCTCGCAGGCCTCAAGCGAGGCGCCAAGATCGGCGGCCGCGCCCGCGATGCGAAAGACAAAGACATTGCCCGCAACGCCCCGGCGCGAGCCACGGCTGTCAGGTTCTGACGAGGCGATGTCATCGGTGGTGATGATCTGGCGCACCGGGATGCCGCCGGCCTCGGCCATTTCACGCGCCATCTCGAAATTCATCACATCGCCCGAGAAATTGCCGAAAATGTACAAAAGCCCGGCGCCACCATCGACGGCGCGGCTGGCGGCCAGGATCGGGCCGGGCGGCGGGGCGGCAAAGATATTCCCCACCACCGCCGCATCGGCGAGGCCCTGGCCGACATAGCCCCAGAAGCCCGGCTCATGCCCGGCGCCGCCGCCGATCACGATGCCGACTTTGCCCGGGCGCGGGCCGTGCTTTGCCATCACGGCGCGGCTGGTGCCGGGGACAAGGCTGATCAGCGCCTCATGCGCCAACAGCGCGCCGGCGAGGCTCTCATCAACGGCGTTCCGCGCCTCATTTATCAGTTTTTTGCCGTGGCTGCGGGTGGCGATTGCGGGCGCCACGGGCGCCGGACGGCGGCTGCTTTCCTGCCAGCCATCGGCGGTCAGCACGCCGCGGGCGGTGGCGGCATCGGTCACCAGCACATCGATCAGCCCGCCGCGCAATGCCGCAAGGATTGCGGCCACTTTGTCGATACCGCCCGCCACCGCGATCTTTTGCGGCACGCGGTGCAGCCCGTCGAGATCCAGCCCGATGGTGCGGTCATTGACCGGCCCCGCGACCAGCTCGCCCCTGGCCGAGATGAACCGGCCCAGAAGGCTGCCGACTGCATCCTGGTAATGGGCGTGACGGTCGACGCCTTCGAGGAATCCCGAGCTGTGGATCGTGCTTTCGGGCCGCATCGATGAGATGCCCATGATGATGCGATTGGCCTCGGACAGGACCTGGAGCTGTTCTGCCAGCACAGGCTCTTCCATCAGCATGGCGCGCATCGCGGGTGATGAAACGATCGCGGGCACTGCCAGCGGGATCCAGCGTGCACCAAGCGCCGAGGCAAGCCGCGAGGCGCAGGCTTCTGGCGTCCAGGCGATGCGCGCCGTGGTCGAGCCGGTGGCCTGAACCACGCGGATATCGGCAAGCCCGGGATGATCCAGCGCCGAAGCCAGCGCCAGCACCGACCGCCCCCAGGTCACCGCCAGCGTGTCGCCCGACCGCACCAGCCGCTTCAGCACCATCGCACCGGCCTGCCCAAGGCGTTCAATCAGCGGTTTGCCGTCGCCTTCCGAGGGGATCACAAGGCAGTCATGCAGGCCGAAATGGTCCTTCAGCCCGCGCGCAACCGAGACCGCCCGAAAGCGCTCGGGCTGGATCTCGATATTGACGAGGCCGCGCGCCCGGGCATCGGCCAGCCAGGTGTTCACCGAGGCACGCGACAGGCCCATCTTCTGCGCGATCTCGCTCTGGGTCAGCCCGTCCTCGTAATAAAGCCAGGCGGCCCAGAGGAGCGCATCATCGCCAAAGCGCATCGGCATTTCCGCCAGCGCACCGCTTTCGGGTTTCAGGGCCATCAGCTGCCCCCCCGCGCAAGATGGGCCTGCAGGCCTTCGCGCAGCCCCTGGATGATGATCACGGCCGAGGCCGCGCCCGGGTCGATATGGCCCAGCGTCCGGCTGCCCAGCCGCGCGGCACGGCCAAGGGCTGCAACCATGGCGCGGGTGGCATCGCGGCCCTCGCTTGCTGCGGCTTCGGCGGCGGCGAGCGCGTCCAGCGGGTCGGGGCCGGCGGCGGCAACTGCACGCGCAGCAGGCCGCCAGGCGTCGAGCATGGTCTTGTCGCCGGCGCTCGCCTTGCCGCGCCTTGCGATGCCTTCATCGAAGGCGGTGACCAGTTCGGGGATCCGGGCGGCAGGAATGCTGTCCATGCCGCTGAACAGCTGCCCGGCGCTGAGGAAGGCCGAGGCGTAAAGCGGCCCGGTGGTGGCGCCTACCGCGTCGAGAAAGCTCTCGGCGGCGATGGGGAAAAGGTCGCCCGCGCCCTTGCCCTCGCGGGTTGCGGTGACGAGCGCCCGGGTCAGGGCGGCAAAGCCTTCGGCCATGGAATTGCCGTGGTCGCCATCGCCGATGGCGCCGTCAAGTGCGCCAAGCGCCGCGCGCGCCTCGCCGATCCGCAACGAGACGGTGCGGAACAGGTCGGTCACATCGGCGGCGCTCAGACCGGTCATGTCAGGCCAGCCGCTTCAGGGCGGCATCCGCCAGGGTGGTCAGGATCAGACAGCAGGACGTCGCGCCGGCATCCGGCACCCCGCGCGAGCGTTCGCCCAGCCGGCTGGCGCGGCCAATCTTTGCCACCAGATCAACGGTCGAGTCGCGGCCTTTGACTGCGGCCGCAGACATCGCCGTCAGTGCAGCGGCAAGGCCCTCAGCTTTCGCCGCATCAAAGGCCTCGACCGCAGGCACCAGGCAATCAATCAGCGTCTTGTCACCCACCTGGGCCGAGCCGGTCTTGCGCACCCCCGCAAGGGCCGCATTCAGCACATCGGCGAAACCATCGGCATCAAGACCCGGGCGGCCCGCTACCTCATCGGCCATCCCCTGGAACATGAAGCCATAAAGCGGGCCCATCGAGCCGCCGATCTCGCTCATCAGCACATCCGAAAGGATCCGCAGCGCCTGATCAAGGCTGGCATCCGCCGGGATCCGGTCTGCGGCGCGGCCAAAGCCCTTGGCCATGTTGATCCCATGGTCGCCATCGCCGATCAGCCCGTCGATCTCCGACAGATGCGCCTTGTTGGCGACGATCACGGCTGCGATCTCGCGGACGATCCCGGCGCTGCCCGCCACCGGGACGGATGCGCCGGTGAGGGTGACATTCTTTGCAACCGTGGCGGTGGTAGTTGTGGCACTGGCCGCATGGCGACCATGGGCCACCCCTGCGTTTTTCGGCGCGGCCACCGCACCCGTGGCCATGCCGGGCGCCTCTGCCGCGAGATCGAGGAGCTCTTTCAGTTCGCTGTCCAGCGCCATCACCGTCAGCGTCGCGCCGACCATCTCAAGCGAGGTGAAGTAATTGCCGACGAAAGCCTTGTGCACATGGATGCCCTTGGCATCCAATTGGCTCTCGATCCGGTCATAGAGCACGTAAAGCTCGTTGATCGGCGTCGCGCCAAGGCCCGAAAGCAGCACCGAGACCTCGGCGCCCTCCTGCAACCCGTGATCGCCCAGCACGATGTCCAGCATGTCATCGGCCACCGCATCGGCGGTTTTCAGGGCCTCGACCCGGACGCCGGGTTCGCCGTGATGGCCGATGCCGACCTCCATCGTGCCGGGCTCGATTTTGAAATTCGGATGGCCCACGGCGGGCAGGGTGCAGGGCCCAAGGCCGACACCGACCGAGCGGCAGGCATCGATTGCCTTTTGCGCCGCCTGGATCACTTCGGCCAGAGAGCCGCCTTTGGCTGCCTTCGCGCCGCCGATCTTCCACATGAAAATCTCGCCCGCGACGCCGCGCCGGCGCTCGCGCTCGGCCAGCGGGGCCGAGCAGACATCGTCATTGGCGACGACTGTGGCGACCTCGATCCCGTCGGGGGTCACCATCTCTTTCGCCATGCGCACATTCATATTGTCGCCGGCATAATTGCCGTAGAGCACCGCGACCCCGGCGCCGCCATCGGCTGCGCGGATCGCGTCGGCAAAGCTTTTGGCGGTCGGCGAGGAAAACAGCTCTCCCACCGCCACCGCATCGACCATATTGCGGCCGGTATAGCCGATAAAGGCCGGCTCATGCCCCGACCCCCCGCCGGTCACGATGCCGACCCGGCCCGGCTGCGGTGCCGCCGTCGAGACGACCACACGCGGATTGTCGGGATCAAGCCGCACAAGATCGCGATGCGCACGGACAAATCCCGCGACAGTTTCATCGACGATATCGTCGGGGTTATTGAGGAAGCGTTGCATATCTGATCCCGTTTTCCGTTCGCAGCCAGGCCGTCTCCATGCCCGCGCAGGCTGCGCGATCTGGCCGGATTTCGGACTGAGCTGGTCTCCTCCGGACGGCGGGCTGCAAAGCTGCCGGCCCCGTCCTGCGCCTGTTTTTTCGCGCCGGTTGATTTTTGTCAAGACACAACTGAAAAATGTCAGATCTGTCTCGGCTGCGCCCCGACGGCATCTCTGTGCAGGGGGGGGCTGCGATGCTCCACCCAGGAGAGCGGTGATGCGTGTTGTTGCAGAAACCGCCGGCAAGCGGGTTTCCCTCGGCGAATCCAGGGGGTTAATGGTCTGTCGTGACCAGGCCCGACCCCGCCCGCTGCCGAACCCAAAGCCCAGCCCCCTGAATGCTGAGACCGACATCCGGGGCGCGTGGCGTTCGAATGCGACCGATCCCCCGACCACCGACCCCGACGTGCGGCTTTACAGATTGTCGCCGGGCACAGGGGCCATGCTGTGCTTCGTTGGTCATGCGCTGATGGAAAACCGAAGCTGGCTGACCGATCGACCGGGCGGCTGCCGCCGGCGGCCGGAAATCTCGCAAGACTGCCCAAACTGCCTCGTGCCTGAGGGGAACCGGCCAGGCCAGACCATGCCGAGCCGCGCGCAGACCCGGCGGATCAGGGCGCAAATTGCCTCACATGCGAGGCCGCCATTCCAGGCGCAGGACTTGATCAGCAGCCTTCCAGAGCGGGGGCAAACATAAAAACGCGATATCATCACCCGCTGATGCGGGGCGACACCCTGGCAGCGTTCAGGGCATCCGCGATGGCAGCCCGCGAGGTATCGGCGCGGCACATGGGCAAGAAGCACATGGGCAAGAAGCACACGGGCAAGAAGCACACGGGCAAGAAGCACACGGGCAAGAAGATGGATGCGGCCTGCCGGTCAGCCGCGTCAGCGACCTGAGCGGCTTCGGCCTCTGACTTTCCGCATCCATCGCGTCAATGTTGGCCTCGCGCTGCCTGGCCCAGGCTTTCGCAGTCTTTTCGCGGTCGAAAGATCGCAATTCCTGGAACCCGTGGCCCCTGCGCACGATCTGCGTTATGAATACAGACGTGCCGTCCTTTACGGTCCGTCCACCTGTCGTTGACATGTATGACACTTCACCAGCCCGCAGGGCCTGGAGAGATGCAACATTCAGAAATGGTCGAAAATCTGCCAGAATGTGTAAGCTCGTATGACCGCGAAAATGAAGATAACTGACCAAAATCAAGGTGCTTACGGCAGTCAACGGCTTTCCGTGGCCCCTATGATGGATTGGACGTTTTTCTTTTTTAAATCAGTATGTTGCTGTCTCTCGTGTGCAATTCATGTTCATGCTTTGATCGCAGAATTTCGTGGTCTGGCGGGGTGCAGCGTAGTTTTCGACCCTGAGTTAGATTGGAATCTGACTAAAGGATGACGAGTCTTCGTCCGCGACGTGCGTCGATAGGAGCATGAGAGCGGGTGCCCGCTAGGTCGAGTTGATCGGGCCAGGAGATCGCGGGGTAAGACCGTGCGCCATCCAATGGACCGTAAAGACCGAAGCCCATAATTGTTAGAGGCCGGACCAAAAGGTTGCGATGATCGGGTCGTAGCATTTGCAGCGGCAGATCGGTGCCGTAGCGCTGGCCGGGATCGCGCTGATGGTTGATAGCCCGGTTACGGCGCTGACATCGGTCTCGCCCCTCACATGGTTCGCGGGGGCGAACATGGCGCTGATCGGCTCGGTGTTGGCCATCGTATTCTGGTAGATCGGCATCACCGTGCGCGGCCCAGCGGCGACTTCGGTGCTGTTCAATCTGGTGCCTGTCTCGGCGCTGGTCGTCTCCGCGCTGTTCGGGCGGGTGCCCGGCTGGAGCCAGGTCTTGGGCGTGGCGGTGGCGATCTTCAGGGTCTGGCTGGCGGGACGGGCGCGATGCTGAGCCGGGTCAACCCGTCTCGCGCAGCCATTTGCGGATAAGGCCACGCGCGTTGGCATAGGGCGAGTCGCTGTTGAGCTGGATCATCCGCCCCTTCGTCCACTTGCCATACCACGGCTGGCTATAGAATTCGGCGTCGGATCTGGCGGCGATCGTCGCAACCAGATCAGCTTTGGCGTGGTTCAGGCGGTCGAGCCGATCCTGCCAGTCAAGGTCGCTGTAGTCGCGGTAAAACTTTTGCGCCAGTTTTCCGAGCTGATTCCAGACAAATCCGCTCTCGGGGAAGCCGACCGGAAGCTCCTGATCGTCGTGCGTCAGCCATTCCAGAACCAGCTCATTCCAGCCGATCAGGTAGGTTCAGGACCCATTGATATCAGGCCATTGTCGTGATTCAGGCTCTGCAAGGAGACCTGACCGATGAGCAACCTTTACTGGCTTTCTGACGCCCAGATGGAGCGCCTCAAACCTTTCCTTCCGAAGAGCCATGGCAAGCCCCGTGTCGATGATCGTCGCGTTCTGAGCGGCATAATCTTCATCAATCGCAATGGTTTGCGCTGGCGTGATGCACCGAAGGAATACGGTCCGGCGAAGACCCTCTACAACCGGTGGAAGCGCTGGAGCGACAATGGGGTCTTCGCTCGGATCATGGTGGGCCTGGCCACCGAGCGCGCTGAACACAAGACCATCATGATCGACGCGACCTATCTCAAGGCGCACCGCACGGCGTCGAGCCTGCGGGTCAAAAAGGGGGCGTGCGCGCCAGATTGGACGAACCAAAGGCGGCATGAACACCAAACTGCACGCGGTTTCCGATGCCAAAGGACGACCGATCGGGTTCTTCATGTCGGCCGGTCAAGTCAGCGATTACACCGGCGCGGCAGCGCTGCTGGGCAGCCTGCCGAAGGCGGGGTGGCTGCTGGCCGACAGGGGCTATGACGCCGATTGGTTTAGAGATGCCTTGAAAGACAAGGGGATAAAGGTCTGTATTCCCGGTAGGAGGTCCCGCAAGAAGGCCGTCAAATATGACACGCGGCGCTACAAACGGCGCAACCGCATCGAGATCATGTTTGGGCGGCTGAAGGATTGGAGGCGTGTCGCCACCCGATACGACCGGTGCCCGGAAACCTTCTTCTCAGCCATCATGCTCGCCGCAACGGTCTTGTTCTGGCTATGATCAAGAACGAGTCCTGAACCTAGGCAACAAGGTCGGACGGGCTCATCATCGTGCTGCCTGCATGACCCTGGAGTGTGGATTCACGGGTGCGATCCAGGGGCACCTTGCCGAGATCAGTCACCAAGCGGGCGAAGTTCAGCTCGATGGTGGCAAGTAGTTCAGCCTTGGATGTGGGCACCGTCATGGGAGAAAATCCGGAGGTTTGCGGAGCCGGGGAGAGGACCGGACGGGAAATGGACTCTGTCCGTTTCGTGCTTTTGACAAACGGGCGGGGCAAGAGGGTTGTCTGAGACTTGTGGCCGGGAGCCGGAGAGCAAGTCTGCCGAAAACCACCATTTCCGCCGCATAACCCTATATTGTCAGCGCTAAAACTCGGGTGTTCATGTTCTAAGGATCATTTCAGGAAACTGCGCCGAATTAGAACTGGTGGAGCAAAGCCGTCTCCCTGCGGCGGATTTGTCCGTTCGCCACTTCTATAAAACGCTTGCCGCTTGCTTCTGGGGAGCTTCGGATGGGTGCAGAGCAGCGATGAAGCAGGCTGCTTGGGCCGTCCGGAAACCCGCCAGATCCGGCCCATTTTCGAGTTTTCGGGGCACCTAGTGGACCGGATTTCATCGTAGGACTGGGCTGGATTTTCAGTTTCGTGACGGTTTCCGCGCTCTTCGATTGGGCGAGAGAGTATGGTTGTTTTCGGATTTCCGGAGGCTGGTTTCACCTAAAATCAGGGGAGGAAACGTGCGTTCCAGCGCGTGGCATCTGCGGTTCTCGGGCTTCTGTTTCGGTTCTGTGATGATCAATTTTCGGCTTCTTTGGGCTTCGGATTCCCGTTTCGATTGTCGTTGGCTCTTGGCGGGGCGGCCCTTGGATCTGCTTCAGGTTGGTCGTGGTCGTGCAGAATTTCATGATCGCTGTGGCAGTGAAACCCCTTGAGATCCGTTTGTATGTCTGGATTTTTGGTCTGGATTTCAAAAAAGACCCGCACTTGGGGCATGGCGGGTAAACCGGGCCGGATGGCCCGCCAGAAAGGTTGACCGGCATTTAAATGGTGACTCACCGTGGAATGCCCTGCGCGAAGAGGAGAAGGCGTCTACAAAGCGCTGGGCTATTCACGTGATTGGCAGGGTGTCCCGTCTTATGGCGCGGGGGGAAATCCGCGCCACCAATACGAGCATCAGTCCAATGAGGCCCGGAATGCGGTTATCTCGATTTCCACCCTCGCTCCGGAGGCGGGGATCTGACAGATCAGGAAGGTGCTTGTCGGTCTGATCTGTGCAAATATCTCACCCAGAACCGGCGTGACTGCGGCCGCAGCCTGTTGGTCGGTGACATAGACACGGCTCACAACAGTGTCCTGCAGTCCGGAACCGGCTTCCCGGAGCGCAGCGTCAATCGATGCAAAGGCGTGCCGTGCCTGCTCTGCCGGGTCGTCGGGGAAAGTGCCGGTTTCGGGATCGCGCCCGGTGGTGCCGGAGACATAGATCGTCTGCCCTGCGATGACGGCCTTTGCATAGCCCGCAGTGGTTTCGGATGCGATGCCGGTGAAGATGCGGTTTTTCATGATGGTTCCATGCCAAAGCTGCGGGACTGAACCCGGTTCAGGAGTGCGGGTCAGATGGGGTAATGTCGTTTGAAGTGATCAGCTGCGCAGGACACGCCGCAATCCCGCCAGCCTGTCGATCACGACCATCGCGATGATAGAAAGGAGGATCAGCGACCCTGCAAGGGCTGCAGCCACTGCGTCATACTGGAACTTGATATAGGCAAAGAGTTCGACCGGCAGCGGAGTCCAGCCTGGCGGGGCAAGGAAGACCGAGATCGGGAAGTCATTCCAGGATAGAATGAAACACAGTGCCAGGCTGGAAATCAGCCCGGTGCGGATGACCGGCAATGTGATCGAAAACAGAGTGCGGCTGCGGCTGGCGCCGATGTTGCGTGCGGCTTCCTCATAGCTTGGATCCAGGTTCGAAAGGCTCGCACTGAGAATGCGCAGTGCATAGGGCATAACATGGATCGTATGGCCGACCAGTAAGGGTACAAAACCTGCGCCATAACCGATCCGCACGAACCAGATATAAAGCGCCAGGCTGAAGATCGTGGTCGGGATCAGCAGTGGGGACATCAGGATCAGGTTGATGACCGCCTTGCCACGAAAGTCATTGCGCACAAGCGCGATGGCAGCGGGCAGTGCCAGCGCATTGGCCAGTACTGCCGCCACCAGCCCGAGCACAAGGCTGACCCCCATGCCGCGCAGGAAGGTCTTTGAGCTCCATGCCGCGCTGAACCAGTCCAGTGTGAAGCCGTTAGGCGGCAGGATGAACTCGCGCGGATTGACGGCAACGATCAGGGTTACAGCGATCGGCACAATCAGGAAGATCATCATCAGCAGGGTGAAAAGCCGCAGGGCGAATGTGCCCGGGTCAAACCGTGTCATCTTTTTCCCTCCAGCCGGTTGAGGATGAACCTGCCAAACAGCCATGCCATGCCGATCAGGATCAGAGCGTTGACTGCCACCATGATGACCGAAAGGGCAGAGGCGAAGGGCAGATCATTGTTCAGAAGTGCCTCGCGATAGATGATCAGACCGATCATCTGCGTATTGCTGTCGCCGATCATCAAAGGCACCGCAAAGGCCGCGAAGTTCAGCGAGAAGACGATGACCAGCCCGGCGTAAAGCCCCGGCATGGTCAGTGGGAAGACCACTTTCCAGAAAGCGGTCCAACGGCTGGCTCCGACATTGCGGGCGGCCTCGACCAGGAAGGGGCTGATCCTCTCGATGCTGTCTAGGAGTGACAGCACGACATATGGGATGCCGATATAGACCAGAAGGATGATTACTCCCTTGATGTCCCACATATATTTCACGGGGCGGTCATAGATGTTCAGCGAGATCATCAGAGAGTTCAGCAGCCCCCCGCCCCGGAAGATGACGATCCAGCCATAGACCAGCGTGACAAGCCCAATCAGCAGCGGGGCCATCACCAGCGCCATCAGGATATTGCGTTCCAGCCCGCGGGTTTTTGCGATGTAAAGGGCCACAGGATAGGCGCAGACCACCGAAACCACGGTTGCGATCAGGGCGATGCGGATCGTGAACCACAGCGTATTTACCAGATACCAGGGATCACCCAGAAAACGGGTGTAATTGTAGGGCGACATCGCTTCGACGATATAGGCGCCCTCGGCCAGTTCGTTGAAACTGGTGCGCAGCACCCAGAGCATAGGGAGGGCAATGAAGATCAGCAGCGCCACGAGCGCGGGCGCAAGCGGGGGTATGAGTTTACGCAGCATGGTTCAGCCTCGCGGGTCAGCGGGCAGCACCCGCAGATGGTCCGGTCTGAGCGAGACCTGCACCTCGGTGCCGGGGTCAAGCACGCGATCGAAGTTGTGGACTTCCGCACGCAGGGTCTCACCGCTGTCCAGACGCAGCGCGTAGCGCAGGACCGCTCCGAAATATTCCGACATCACAACGCGACCGCCAAGGATATTTGGCCCCGTGGCGCTTCCGGTCGTCAGGCTGATACGCTCGGGCCGGATCAGCGCCCGCACAGCGGTGCCTTCGGCAACCTGCGCACGCGACTGCACGCGCAGGGTTTGCCCTGACGCCAGCCTGACCCCGAGCGTTCCGCCCGAGGCGCCGGTTGCCTGGCCTTCCAGGAAATTGGTGATACCGACGAAATCGGCGACAAAACTGCTGGCGGGATTTTCGTAAAGCTGATGGGGGGCTGCTATCTGCTCGACCTTGCCGCCATTCATGATGACGACGCGGTTTGACATCGACAGCGCCTCTTCCTGGTCATGGGTGACATAGAGCGTTGTCATCTTCATCCGTGCCTGCAACTCTTTAAGTTCGCGGCGCATGGTGACGCGCAGGGCGCGGTCCAGGTTCGAGAGCGGCTCGTCCATCAGAAGAACCTTCGGCTCCAGCGCGAGCGCGCGCGCGAGGGCGACACGCTGCTGCTGGCCTCCCGAAAGCTGACGCGGCAGCCGGTCATGATAGCCTGACAGGCCGGTGATCGAGAGGGATTCATCGATCTTGTTGCGGATGAATTCACGCGATTTACGGCGCAGTTTCAGCCCGAAGGCAACATTCTCGGCGACGGTCATATGTGGCCAGAGCGCATAATTCTGAAAAACGAAGCCCAGATCGCGCTTTTCCGGCGGCAGATGGGTGACATCGCGGCCATGCACCCGGATCGTTCCGCCCGACGTGTCAATGAAGCCGGCGATCATGCGCAGTGTGGTGGTCTTGCCGCATCCGCTCGGGCCCAGAAGTGAAATGAACTCCCCCTGCGCGACGTTGAAAGAGACATTTTCCACGGCCAGCATGGTGCCGTAGTCTTTGTTGACTCCCTGGACTTGGATGGCGTCATCGGTCATGGGCTGGGTTCAATCCTGATTGTGAGGGCCGGAGCAAGGCTTCGGAGGGGGAGGGCGGCCCGCAGCGGGCCGCCCCTGTCTGCTGGTTCTCAACGTCCGGCTTTTTTGCTGAGCTCTTGCTGCCATGCGGCCTTGTTCGCGGTGATCTTTTCCTGATCCGGCAGGTAGAGGCGGCTGAATTCCTCTCCGGTCACCAGCAGTTCCCGATAAAGCGTATCTTCGGGAACCTCGGCATTGTTGACGGTCGGCGCGTAAAGGTTGCGCGTTGCAAAAGCGATTTGAACCTCGGGGCTGAGGACATAGTTCACGAAGTTTGCCGCCATATCCGGGTCGGTTGCATCTTTGTGGATGTTGATGCTGGAGATGAGGGGGAAGGTGCCTTCAGCCGGGCGAATGAAAGAGACATTCGTCACACCTTTCGACAAGAGGTCGCGCATACGTCCGGTGGCAAGCATCCCGATCGCCGCATCGCCGGTTTCAAACAACGAAACCATCTGGCTTTCCACATCGAGCGAGCCGATCAGATTGCCGCTTTTCATCAACTCGGCCATGCGGTCGATGCCGGGTCCGATGTTGTCGATGCTGCCGCCGTTCTGCTCGGCCTCCATGACCATCAGGCTGAGGAAGGGGATGTGGTCGACGCCATAGATCACGACGCTGTTGGCGAAGTCCGGGTTCCACAGATCGTCCCAGCTTGTCGGTGGCTCGCTGACGCGGTCAGTGTTATAGGCAAGCACATAATCGCCGACATTGGCGAAGACCGTGTAATCCGAATAGACGGCATTGTCGTAAAGATTGGCCATATTAGGGATTTTGGCAGGATCCAGAGGGGCCCAAAGGCCTTCTTTCTCACCTGCGATAGAGTTCAGCAGGGTATTCGTGACCACATCGACCTGGCCGAGGCGCGCCTTGATGAGGTGATCGGGGCTGGACCCCACGACCCATTCAATGCGGCATTTGTATTGTTCTTCGAAGGCTGCCGCGAGTGATTCATAGGTGGCCTGATAGCTGCCGCCCCAGGTGGTGACGCGCAGCATGCAGTCCTGGGCGGCGGCCATGCCTGCCCATGATGTCGACAGGACAAGGCCTGCAATAAGATACCTGGCTTTCATGTGGTTCTCCTGTTGGGGAAAAGGGGCGGGGATCCGTCCCGGAGGGTGCTGGCCCGCTCTTGGCGGCGGGCCGAGCAAAGTCTTCAGGCCTCAGCCCTTTGCCCGTGCCGCACGGCGCGCTTTCAGGTCGCTGAGCGAGTAGCGGGTATGGATCGCCTCGGGGTCGATGACCATTTCGATCAGTGCGGGCTTGCCTGCAGCCAGGGCGCGCTCGAAAGCGGGCGCGAATTCGGCGGTGGTCGTGACCCGCTCGCCATGCGCGCCGTAAGCCTCAGCCAGTTTCAGGAAGTCCGGGTTGGTCAGCACAGTGCCATTCGTGCGCCCGTCGAGCCGGTTTTCCTCATGGATGCGGATCGTGCCGTAAAGGCCGTTGTTGAACAGCAGTATGATGACATTCGCCCCGTATTGCACGGCGGTTGCCAGTTCCTCGCTACTCATCTGGAAACAGCCATCGCCGACGAAATCGACCACAATCTGGTCGGGGCGGGCGATTTTCGCGGCAATGGCTGCGGGCAGGGAATAGCCCATGGTGCCACTGATCGGGCCCAGTTGCGTATGCAGCTGGTAATGCGGGAAATAGCGCTGGCTCCAAGTGGCATAAGCGCCGACACCATTGGTGACAATGGCGTCCCCGGGCAGACGATTGCGCAGCCAGCCCATGATGCCGGGCAGGTCGATATCGCCCGGGCAGGGCCGGGGTTGGCGCTCCTCCGTCAGGATATCGCGCAGCTTGGCGCACCACCCGGCATGGACCGGCACCGGATCGGCCTGATATGCGGCCAGCGCCGCAGCGGTTGCTTCATTATCCGCCACCAGCGCCAGATCGACCTGAAAGACCCGGTTCAGATCGCCGTGATCCTTCATGATATGCACGATTTTCTGGTGTGGATGCGGGATCGAGAAGAGCGTGAACCCCTCCATATAGCCTGCGCCGATGGTATTCACATCGCTCAGCGCATCATTGAGCATCAGGACGAAATCGGATTCCTTGATCTGGGCCAGCAGCGCCGGGTTTGAGCCGATGCCGATCTCGCCGACATAGCAGTCCTGGCGGTGGTCGATGATGTCACGGCGGCGGAAGGTGGTGACCACCGGCAGACCCATACGGGTCGCAAAGGCCTGAATGTCATTGCGCGCCGTCTCGCTCCAGTCCGATCCGCCCACCACGATCAACGGCTTCACGGCGGTTTCGAGCATACCGAACAGGGCATCGAGGTCTTCCGCGCGCGGTTCTCCGGCATGCGACGGGCGGGCCGGGCGGGCCGAAGGGGCGACATCCGACATTTCCTCCAGCACATCCTCAGGCACGACCAGCACCACCGGCCCGCGGCGGCCTGACAGGGCCGTGGCCCAGGCGCGCTGCACGAATTCCGGGATCCGCGCCGGGTCATCAATCTGCCCGACCCATTTCGCCATGGGGGCAAACATGGTACGGAAATCATAGGCCATGAAGGCCTCGCGTTCGAGGATCGAGCGTTTCACCTGACCCACGATCAGGATCATGGGCGAGCTGTCCTGAAAGGCGGTGTGAACGCCGTTGACCGCGTTGGTGGCGCCGGGGCTGCGGGTGACGAAGGCCACGCCGGGCTGTCCGGTCAGCTTGCCATGGGCCTCGGCCATCTGTGCCGCCCCGTTTTCATGGCGGCAGCTGATCGCCCTGATAACGGGGTGGCGCGTCGCCAGTGAATCCAGCGCAACAAGAAAGCTTTCGCCGGGAACATGATAGATGACCGATGTGCCGTTCAGCGCCAGTTCATCGGCCAGAATTTCTGCACCTTTTCTCATTTCCGTCACCCGATCACGAAGGGGTTGGCGATTTCCTCGGCGGTCGACAGCCATACGGCCTTGGTCTGAAGGAATTCGCGGATCCCCTCGATGCCGTTTTCGCGGCCGATGCCGCTTTTCTTATAGCCGCCAAAGGGGGTGGTATAGGAAACGTCGCGATACGTATTGACCCAGACGCTGCCTGCTTCGAGGCGCTCGGACATCAGGATTGCGCGGCGCATGTCGCTGGTCCAGACCCCCGCAGCCAGACCGAATTCGCTGTCATTGGCGATTTCGATGGCTTCCTCGACCTCATCGAAGGGGATGGTGGCAAGGACGGGCCCGAAGACCTCTTCCTGCGCGATGCGCATGTCATTGCGCACGCCGGCAAAGATGGTGGGCTCGACGAAGAAGCCGTCGCGGCATTCGGCAAGATCGGGGCGCTTGCCGCCAAGGACCAGCTCGGCGCCTTCCTGGCGCGCGATGTCGATATAGCCGAGGACCTTTTCATATTGCATGACATTGGCGATCGGCCCGATGCGGGTGTTCAGGTTCTTCGGATCGCCGATCGGCGCGGTTTTCGTGAAGGCGGCCAGCTTCTCAAGGAACTGGTCATGGACTTTTCGGTGGACCAGCAGCCGCGATCCGGCGATGCAGGTCTGACCGACCGCGCCGAATATGCCGCCGACCACGCCGCGCACGGCATTGTCAAGATTGGCGTCGTCAAACACGATATTGGGGGATTTCCCGCCCAGTTCCAAGCTGACGCGTTTGATGTCTTTTGCAGCCAGCTGATAGAGATGGGCGCCGGTTTTCGTCGATCCGGTAAAGCCGACATGGCGGGTCAGCGGATGGGTGACAAGCGGTTCACCGACCTCTGGGCCATAGCCGGTAACGACATTGATGACGCCTTTGGGGAAGCCGGCCTTTTCAACCAGTTCCATCAGTTTCAGCGCGGTGGCGGAGGTGGTTTCCGCCGGCTTCATCACCAGGGTGCAACCCGCTGCCAGGGCGGGTGCGGCCTTGAGCGAGAAGAGGAACAGGGGCGCGTTCCAGGGCACGATGCCGACGCAGACACCAAGCGGTTCATGGCGTGAATAGCTGAGTGCGGGCTTGTCGCAAGGATGGACGGCGCCCTCGATCTTGTCGGTCAGGCCGCCATAATAGTGGAACCAGTTTGCGACATAGCGGATCTGATGGCCCATCTCGGCCAGCAGGCGGCCATTGTCGCGCACTTCGATCTCGGCCAGCATGTCGGCGTTTTCTTCGATCAGATCGGCGAATTTGCGAATGATCTTGCCGCGCTGGCTGGCATGCATCTTGCCCCAGGGGCCGGTTTTGAAGGCCCGGTGCGCGGCCTGGACCGCCTGATCGGCATCATCCGCATTGCCGCGCGGGATCAGCGCCCAGGGCTTTGCGGTGAAGGGATCAACCGTTTCCAGGTAGGCGCCTGACGACGGGGGGACCCATTGGCCATCAATATACATGGACAGTTTCGGAAGGTTATCTTGGGTCATGGTCGCTCCGCTTCTGGTGCCGGTTGCCGGGTGGTCAGGAGACTGACTCGGCATACTTTGTATTTTTCATGATCGAAATGATATTATTAAAGCATGTCAAGAATAGAGTTTAGCTTTTATAAAAATAGCCATTTCTGCATAAAAATTGTGCATATCCCCGCTGCGTTTGGGCTGAAAATGGATAAAATCGCCATGTCGGCGCCGCGAATCGACTTTTCTGCTTGCTTTGCTGGATCGTTTTGAGGGATGTTTGGATTGATAATGATATCATTATGGAAATCACGGTGAGCACAGAGCAACCTCTTTACGAGCAGATCAAAGGTGCGATTGACCGCAGAATCGAAACCGAGGAATGGCCGGCCAATTTCCAGGTCCCGTCGGAAGAGGCGCTGGCCAGCGAGTTCGGCACCTCTTCGCTGACGGTCAGGCGGGCGCTGCGCGAATTGCAGGCCGACGGGGTTTTGCTGCGGATCCAGGGTCGCGGCACCTTCGTCATCGGCCCGCGGATGCAATGTGCAGTCTTCAACCTGCCCGATATTGCCGAAGAGGTCTCTTTCTCGGGCGGCGCGCATTCCTGCCGGGTGCTGCATCATGCGATTCTGGGACGCGACAGCCCGGGCCGCAACATGCTGCAGCTCGCGCCTGATGACATCGTTTTCTATTCGCGGATCCTGCATCTTGAGGATGGCACCCCGATCCAGCTGGAGGACCGCTATGTGAATGCGGCCGAAGCTCCGGCCTACCTGGAACAGGATTTCTCGCGCATAACGCCGCATAACTGGCTGTTGCGCGAAACGACAGTCACCACGGTCGACAATACGATCCGCGCGATCCGTGCCGATGAAGAGGTGCGCAAACATCTGCAGATCGACGAGAACCAGCCCTGCCTTTTGCTGGACCGCTCGACCTGGCGCGACGGGGTGCCTGTCACCCGCAGCCGCTTTATCTATCCCGGCGACCGTTACCGTCTGCGCTCGACCCATGAGGCGCGCTCGAACCGGATCGTCCCCCCCCAACCCACGGGCAAAGGCCGCTGAGCCGGCGCTGATAAGGACTGAAGATCATGAGAGACTTTGTTCGCAAACTGGAACAGCGCGGCGATCTTCTGGTCGTCGACCGTGAGATCGACCCGGCGCATGAACTGGCGGCGGTCACGGCACTGGCCCAGAAGAAATGGCAAAAGCCGGTGATGTTCACCAATGTGAAAGGCACCCGCTTTCCGGTCGTTAGCAATGTCTACAGTACGCGCGAAAGACTGGGCGAGGTGATCGGCATTGATGCCGGCGATTTCTGCCGTCAGTGGAGCAGGCTGTCCTCGCTTGGCGCGGCCGATATGAAAGAGCCGCTGGTGGCGGCGGGGCCGGCCGATCTGCCCGAATATGAAGAGGTGAAGCTGTCGGATCTGCCGCTGATCACCTATTCCGACCGGGATGGCGGCGCCTATTTCACCTCGGCCATGTTCATCGCGAAAGACCCCGAGACCGGGGTGGGCAACCTGTCCTATCACCGCTCGATGTATATCAATGACGGCGAGCTGCGCTGCCGGCTGGCACCGCGCCACCATCTGACGATCTATCACGAGAAGGCCGAGAAGATGGGTAAGCCGCTGGAAGCGGCGATGCTGATCGGTCCGCCCGCCCATGCCTTCCTGACCGCTGCCGCCCCTCTGCCCTATGATGTGGATGAGCTGGAGGTCGCGGCCCGCCTGCGCGGCAAGCCGATCGCGATGCGCAAATGCAATCACATCGACCTTGAGGTCCCCGCCGAGACCGAGGTGGTGATCGAAGGCCGTTTCCTTCCAGATGTGCGCAGCCCCGAAGGCCCGTTCGGCGAGTTCATGGGCTATTATGTGCCGGTGGGGCCGAATGCGGTCTTCGAGGTGCTGGGCGTCACCGTGCGCAAGGATGCGATGTTCCACTCGATCCTGTGCGGCTCGCCCGAAGAGGTGTTGACGCTGGAGCTGTCGGTTTCGGCCAATATCTATCAGCGGCTTTCGGCGGCGCTGCCGGGCATTGTCAATGTGACCTGCCAGCCCTTCGTGAACCATGCCATCGTGCAGATTGACCCGCAATTCGAGGGCCATGCCCGTCAGGTCATGCTGGCGACGATTGGGGCCGAACCGATCTGGGCCAAGCAGATCACCGTGGTGGACCGTGATATCAATATTTACGACATGGATGATGTCCAATGGGCGATCCTGACCCGCTGCCGCCCGGATAAGGATATGATGATTATCCCGGAAACCCCCTCTTTCTACCGTGATGAGCAGAAAGACCATTGGGGCCGTCTTCTGGTCGATGCGACCAAACCCTGGGGCCGCGAGGATGAGTTCGAACGCAAACGCCTGCGCCTTGGCGACAGCGTGCGCGCCGAAGACTGGTTCGCGGGGCAATGACCATGGGCGCGCGGCGGCTTGTCATCGGGATTTCGGGGGCATCGGGCGCGGCTTACGGCATCCGCGCGCTTGAACTGGCGCGGGCAGCGGGTGCCGAGACCCATCTTGTCGTCTCGCGCTCGGCGCTGCTGACGCTGCATCAGGAGCTGGGGATACGGGCTGCCGATCTTGAGGGGCGCGCCGATGTCACCCATCCGGTGGCCGATATCGGCGCCAGCATCGCTTCGGGTTCGTTTCACACCATGGGGATGTTGATCGCGCCCTGTTCGGTCAGAACGATGTCTGAAATCGCGACCGGTGTGACCTCCAGCCTGATGAGCCGCGCGGCGGATGTGGTGCTGAAAGAGCGGCGGCGGCTGGTTCTGATGCTGCGTGAGACGCCGCTGCATCTGGGCCATCTGGAAACCATGACCCGCCTGACGCAAATGGGCGCGATCATCATGCCGCCGGTGCCGGCCTTCTATGCGAAGCCCCAAAGCCTTGATGAGGTAGTCTCGCATTCGGTCGCCCGCGCGCTTGATCTGTTCGGGATCGAGACGGGGGCGGTCAGCCGCTGGAATGGTCTGAAAGACGCGCTGTGCGCGGAGCCGTCATGACCGCGCCGCGTCGGACCGTTCAGGGCGTGATGCTGGGGATCATCGTGCTTGATACGGGTTTCATCCGTTTGCCCGGTGATGTGGCCCATGCTGCGACCTGGCCTTTTCCCGTGCAGTTCCGGGTGGTGAAAGGTGTGACCCCGCGAGATGTGATCGAGGGCGATCCACGCCGGTCCCTTGCCGCGTTTCGCGAGGCGATTGACGATCTCGTCGCGATTGGCTGTTCCGCGATCACCACCAGCTGCGGCTTTCTGGCAGCGGTCCAGGAGGATCTGATCCGCCATTCGCCGGTGCCTTTCCTGTCTTCCGCGTTGTTACAGGTTCCGATGATTGCGCGAACTCTGCCGCACGGCCGGGTGCCGGGGCTGATCCTGTCGGATCTGAAGGCGCTTGGCCCGCGACATTTCCACAATATGGGAATGCCGACAGACTTGCCGGTGGCCGCGCTTCCGTTTGATGGCCCGCTCTTGCGCAATATGCGCGAGGCGGCGTCGCCGATTGACCCTGCGGCCCAGGAAGCCGATGTCATGGCAACCGTGGCTGATCTCTTGGGGCGCCATCCCGAAGTGGGGGCGCTGGTCTTTGAATGCGCCAATCTGCCGCCCTATTCGGCGGCGATCAGTCGTCGCTTCGGCCTGCCGGTCTTCGACATCGTGACGCTCGGGCGCTGGATGCAGATGGCGCTGTTGCCACCGGACTGGGTGAAATGAACGCGGCTTGCGATCTGGTGGTCATCGGTGGTGGCCTGATCGGCTCGGCAATCGCCTGGGGGGCCGCGCGGGCAGGAGCCTCGGTCACGCTGCTGGATGAGGGCGATATCGCTTTTCGCGCCTCACGCGGGAATTTCGGCCTTGTCTGGTTGCAGGGCAAGGGCCTTGGCCAGCCGGATTACATGCATTGGTCTATCCGCGCGGGCCGGCTCTGGCCTGAATTTGCGGCGATCCTTGCCGCAGAAACCGGGCTGGATACAGGCTGGCGCGGCGGGGGAGGGCTGCATTTTTGCTGCTCTGAGGCCGAGATGGAGCAGCGGCGCGGCCTGATTGCACGCACCCATGCGGTAGGTGGCGAGATCGCGATTGAGATGCTCGACCGCCAGGCACTGCTGGCACTTGCGCCCGGGATCGGGCCGGATGTGGTCGGGGCTTCGCTGTCCGACCTTGACGGAGAGGTCAGTCCCCTGATGACGCTGCGGGCGCTTCAGGCGGGATTTTCGCGCCATGGCGGGTGCTTGCAGACCAATGTGACGGTTACCTCTGTCACCCCCGATGACCGGACGGGCTTTGTTCTGCGCGACTGTGAGGGCCGCAGGTTTACCGGGCGTCGGGTGGTCGTCGCCGCAGGGCTTGGTGCCAATGATCTGGGCCGTCAGATCGGGATCAACCCTCGCTTGACCCCGGAGAGGGGGCAGATCCTTGTTACCGACCGGATCGCACCCTTCCTGAAACATCCCTCCAGCTCGATCAGGCAAAGCCGCGAGGGCACGGTGCTCCTCGGCAGCACCCATGAGGATACGGGCTTCTCGACCGGCACCGAAGTGGCGGATCTGACGCGGCTTTGCCAGATTGGGGTCAGGCTTTTTCCTGCTCTTCGCGCGGCGCGGCTGATACGGGCCTGGGGCGCGCTGCGGGTGATGTCACCTGACGGCCTGCCGATTTATGAGCAATCCGCCACGATGCCGGGCGCCTTTCTTGTTACCTGCCACAGCGGTGTGACGCTTGCCAGCCTGCACGCGCTGTTGCTCGGGCCTGCTCTGGCCCAGGGGCATCTGGGCGATGCCCCCCCTTCGATGAGGAGTGCAAGGTTTGACCTTCTTCCGGCTTGATCCTGTCGCGACTGATGCTGGCACGGTGCTGATTTTTGAAGGGTGCATATTGCCCTTCGTGCCGGGCCAAAGCGTTGCCGGCGTCCTGTTGGCCGCCGGGATCGGAGCATTTCGCGAAACGCCCGTCAGTGGCACGGCGCGCGGGCCATGGTGCCTGATGGGGGTCTGCTTTGACTGCCTCGTGGCGATTGACGGGCAGGAAAACCAGCGTGCCTGCATGGTCGAGGCGCGACCTGGCATGGTGGTGTGCCGTCAGATCGGTGCGCGCCGGGACGCGGCGGGAGACGACGCATGACCCAGGCCCATGATGTTATCGTGATCGGGTGCGGTCCGGCCGGGATCGGTGGCGCGACCCTGATGGCTGAACAGGGCGCACGGGTTCTGGTGGTCGATGAGGCCCCTGGCCCCGGTGGGCAGATCTGGCGGAGCATCGAAAAGGCAAACATCGCGCGCAAGGCGATACTTGGCCCCGATTACGCCAAAGGCGCGGTTGAGGTGGCGCGCTTGCGAGAAAGCGGTGCTACACTGGCCTTCAACACGGCGGTCTGGCGCGCAGAGCCGGATGGCAGCGTCTGGCTGCGCGATGAAAACGGCCTGCGCTGCGAAAAGGCCCGGCATATACTGATTGCCACCGGCGCGATGGAGCGTCCGGTCGCGCTTCCCGGCTGGACCCTGCCCGGGGTGACGACGATCGGCGGATTGCAAATCCTGCTTAAACGCGACGGGATTTTGCCCGAAGGGACGCTTGCTCTGGCCGGGAGCGGGCCGCTTTTCTATCTCTACGCCGCGCAATGTCTGGCGGCGGGCAAGCGTGACCTGGTTTTGCTGGATACTGCGCGGCGAAGTGCCTGGTCGCGGGCGGTCTTGCATGTTCCGGCGGCGCTGAGCGGGGCGGGGCCTAGCTACCTGCTCAAGGGGGCAGAACTTTTATGGCGCCTGCGTCGCGCCGGAACACGCCGCTACCAAGGCGTGAGCGATCTTTCGATCACAGAAGGTGAGAAAGGGCTGCATCTGCAGTTCCGCTCCAAAGGCCGGGTCCATAAGCTGGATGCGGCGCGGGTCGGGCTGCATGAGGGGGTGATCCCGGAAACCCACCTTCCGCGCAGCCTTGGCTGCGATATGGTCTGGGCAGCGGAGACCGCCGCATTGGAACCCTTTCGTGATGCCGCTTTGTGCAGTTCGCTGGAAAATATTTACATCGCCGGGGATGCGGGAGGGATCGGCGGCGCCATGGTCGCCCTGCAAGAGGGGCGGATCGCGGCGGCTTCGATTCTCCAACGGCTGGCCCGCGGACCTGACCCGCAGATCCTGCGTGCCGCGAAGCAAGAGCGCCGCGCGCATCTGCGCGCCCGCCCGCTGATTGAGAGGCTCTACCACCCCCCGGCTGCGATCCTGACCCCGCCCGATGAGGTTATCGCCTGTCGCTGCGAAGAGGTGCAATGCGGCGCAATCCGCCAGAGCCTTGCTGCCGGGGATGCCGGGCCAAACCAGATCAAGGCTTTTTTGCGCTGCGGTATGGGGCCTTGTCAGGGGCGGATCTGTGGTCCGACTCTGGTCGCGCTGACGCGCGAGGCCGGTTCTGCACCGCCGGACAGGAATGATATCGGCCTTACCATTCGACCGCCGCTGCGACCGGTCACAGTGGGCGAAATCGCGGATCTTGGTGCCTGAAGGCAAATTCCATCGAACAGTCTCCATACCTGATAGACCTTACGGGGCTGGTTTCCTAGATATGAGGGCAGCCATCTGAGGAGGCCATATGTCCAGCGCCCCTGCCATCCCGGGCACCCATCATGACCGCATCCTGACCGAGTTGCGGGACCGGATCACCAGCGGCGACTGGCCGCCCGGCTTTCAGCTGCCCTTTGAGACCCGGCTCGCCGAGGCGCATGGCGTGTCGCGCATGACGATGAACAAGGTGCTTGCGCAGCTGACGCGCGAGGGGTTTCTGGTGCGCCGGCGCAAGCTCGGCACATTTGTCGCGCGGCCGATGGCTCAGGCGGCGGTGATGGAGATCACCGATATCGAGGCCGAGGTGGCGGCGCTCGGGCTTGCCTGGCGCTTTGATCTGCTTGAGCGCAGCCTGCGTGCGCCCCTGCCCGAAGAGGCGCAAAGCCTGGGGATTGAGGCGGGCAAGGGCAGGGTTCTGGCCCTGCGCGGGGTGCATCATGCCGGGGATCTGCCCTTTTGCCTGGAGACACGGATCATCAATCCCGAAGCGGCGCCGCAGGCTGTCGAGGTGGATTTCCGCCATATCGCGCCCGGGGGCTGGCTCTTGCGCGAGATCCCCTGGACCTCGGCCCGGCACCGGATCAGGGCGGTGCCCGCCTCGAAACAGGTGGCGCAGGAGCTGGGTCTTGCCAGGGACTGCAGCTGCCTTGAGATCACCAGGCAGACCGAGGCGGTCGGGCAATGGGTGACGCTGGTCTGCCAGACCTATCCCGGTGACCGTCACCAGCTTGTGGCGCAATTCGGTCCGCGCGATACGCTTGGCTGAACGGGGTTTCCTGTCCTCAGATTGCGGGGCCTCAGATTGCGGCGCCCGGATTGCGAGGTGGTCAGCCGGGCGTCAGGGTGACAAGAAGCGCTTCTGCGCCGGTCAGCGCCTGACACAGCGCGGGCGTCACCGCCCCGAGATCAACCAGATCGAGCCGTGACACTCCTGCCCTGTCTTCAAGCAGCAATGCGAGCAGGCGCTGCCCGGCCTCAGGCGCGCGCCGGGGCACAAGCGGCCCGCGCGTCAAGCTGGCCCTGAGCGGGCGGCGCAGCATCAGATTGAAATCCAGTAGCTGCGGGCCCTGAAGCCTTGCCATGACCGGCAGGTCGCCGGGAAAGGCCAGTGGCGGACTGCTCGCATCCAGCAGATGCCGGGTGCCGGCGACGTCCAGCTCCATCGCGCCGCCTTCCAGCACGGTCAGCACGCGATCAATGCCCGGAAAGGTCGAGAAGGGGCCGTCTGCCGCGACGATGGCGGTGGAGAGGCGCCAGTCGAAGCTGTCAAATCCGGCGCCCGCGGGGAAGACGGCAATTTCTGCCGTCTTGCCGCCGCCATTTTTCCAGGGCCGCCAGATCCGGCCCTGTGCCGGGTAAATCCCGTTCATTTCAGGATGCCGGGCAGCCGCAGCTTGTGGAGCCGCGCGCAATCCTTCGCCAGCTCATAACCGGCATCGGCATGGCGCATCACGCCCGAGGCCGGGTCATTCCACAAGACCCGCTCCAGCCGTTTCGCGGCCTCGGGCGTGCCATCGGCGACGATCACCACGCCGGCATGCTGGCTGAACCCCATGCCGACGCCGCCGCCGTGATGGATCGACACCCAGGTCGCCCCCGAGGCGGTATTCGTGAGCGCGTTCAGGAGCGGCCAGTCCGACACCGCGTCCGATCCGTCCATCATGCCCTCGGTCTCACGATTGGGGCTGGCAACTGATCCGGAATCGAGATGGTCGCGCCCGATCACCACCGGGGCCTTCAGCTCTCCGCTTGCCACCATCTCGTTGAACATCAGCCCGGCCCGGTGGCGATCCCCCAGACCGATCCAGCAGATCCGCGCCGGCAGGCCCTGAAAGGCGATGCGCTCTGCCGCCATGTCGAGCCAGCGATGCAGGCCCTTGTTCTCGGGGAAGAGCTTTTTCATCGCGGCATCGGTTTTCGCGATGTCCTCCGGGTCTCCGGACAGCGCCGCCCAGCGGAAGGGGCCAATGCCCTGGCAGAAGAGCGGGCGAATGCAGGCCGGCACGAAACCGGGGAAGGCAAAGGCGCGCTCAAAGCCCTCTTCCTTTGCCATCTGCCTGATATTGTTTCCATAATCCACGGTCGGAACGCCGGCATCATGGAAGCCGACCATCGCCTCGACATGGGTCCGCATCGAGATGCGGGCGGCGCGGTCGACCGATGCCGGGTCGCTTTCCTGGCGCGCGCGCCATTCGCCGACCGTCCAGCCGGCGGGGCAGTAGCCATGCACCGGATCATGCGCCGAGGTCTGGTCGGTCACGATATCGGGGCCGCCATTCGGCAAAGCCTCGCCTGCCAGCTGACGGCGCAGGATCTCGGGGAAGATCTCGGCTGCATTGCCCAGAAGGCCCACGGATTTCGCTTCCCCCTTTGCGGTCCAGTCAGCGATCAGCGCCAGCGCCTCATCAAGCGTTTTCGCCTTCGCATCGAGGTATTTCGTGCGGATACGGAAATCGATCCGGGTCTCATCGACCTCAACCGCCAGGCAGGACGCCCCCGCGAAAACCGCCGCCAGCGGCTGCGCGCCGCCCATGCCACCAAGGCCGCCGGTCAGCACCCATTTGCCGGTCAGATCGCCATTGTAATGCTGGCGGCCCATCTCGGCGAAGGTCTCATAAGTGCCCTGAACGATGCCCTGGGCGCCGATATAGATCCAGGAGCCAGCGGTCATCTGGCCATACATCATCAAGCCCTTTTTATCGAGCTCGTTGAAATGCTCCCATGTCGCCCAGCGGGGCACGAGGTTGGAATTCGCGATCAGCACGCGCGGCGCATCCGCATGGGTTTTCACGATGGAGACCGGCTTGCCGGATTGCACCAGCAGCGTCTCATCCGCTTCCAGATCCCGCAAGGCATCGACGATCAGATCGAAATCCTCCCAGGAGCGGGCGGCGCGGCCGATGCCGCCATAAACCACCAGCTCATGCGGGTTTTCGGCGACATCGGGATGCAGGTTGTTCATCAGCATCCGCATCGCGGCCTCGGCGGCCCATGTCTTGCAGGTGATTTCCGGCCCGGCCGGCGGATAGATGTCGCGGTTGTTGTGGCGGGTCATGGTCATCGGGAACCTCTCAGGCTTTGGCGAGGCGGGGGGCGATTTCCGCCAGTTCAGTGAGTATTCTGGTCAGGGTCAGGCGCAGATGCGCGGCCTTCCCCGGATCAAAGGCGAAGGGCGGTTCTTCGGTCTGCAGATAGCTGCTTTGCGCCAGCTCCATCTGGATCGCATGCACGCCGGTCTCGGGCCGCCCGTAATGGCGCGTGGTCCAGCCGCCGCGGAAACGCCCGTTCAGCACCCAGCTGTGGCCGGAGGTGCGGGCGATATCGACCACTGCGGTTTCAAGCGCGGGGGCGCAGGTCACGCCGCCATCGGTGCCGATGTTCAGATCCGGCAGAAGGCCGTCGAAAAGCCAGGGGATCTGCGAGCGGATCGAATGGCAGTCAAAGACAATCGCCACCCCGTGCAGCGCCTTGACGCGGGCAATCTCGGCCGCGAGCGCGGCGTGATAGGGGCGGTGCACGGCGTCGAGCCAATGCGCGATATCACCCGCGCCAGGCTCGGCACCCTCACGCCAGATCGGGGCATTGTCGAAGGTCGTCACCGGGATCAGCCCGGTCGTCGTCTGGCCGGGATAGAGGCTGTTGCCGCCCGGATCCCGGTTCAGGTCAATCACATAGCGGGAGTGATTGGCGGTGATCGTGGTCAGGCCGGGGATCAGATCGGCATAGAGATGCTGAATATGCCAGTCGGTATCGCGGCTGAGGCGGCCCTCGTCATTCAGCCTTTCGCGGATCTCATGGGGCAGCGAAAAACCGGCATGCGGGAAGCCAAGGATGACCGGGCTGTCGCCCTGCCGCAGGGTGAAGGGATCCATCAGCCCACCTCCGGCAGGAGGCCCGCGCCCGCCAGTTCCAGCGCGCCGGTGGCGATCAGCTCACCTGCCGCCTCCATGTCGGTGCCCATGAAACGGTCGGTGTCGAGGACGGGGATGCGGGCGCGGATCGCCTCGATCGCGGCTTCCAGCCGGGGAGAGGATTTCAGCGGGCCGCGCAGGTGGATGCCTTGCGCGGCGATCATCGCCTCGACACCGATGATCCAGTTCAGGTTCTGCGTCATCGGCAAAAGACGGCGCGCGCCATGGCAGGCCATCGAGACGTGGTCTTCCTGATTGGCCGAGGTGGGCGTGCTGTCCACCGATGCCGGATGGGCCATCTGTTTGTTTTCGCTCATCAAGGCGGCGGTGGTGACCTCGGCGATCATCATCCCGGAATTCAGGCCCGGCTTTGGCGTCAGGAAGCCCGGCAGCCCGTAAGACAGCGCGGGGTCGACCAGAAGGGCGACGCGGCGCTGCGCGATTGCGCCGATTTCGGCCACGCAAAGCGCGATCATATCGGCGGCGAAGGCCACCGGCTCGGCGTGGAAATTACCGCCCGAGACGACCTGGCCGTCTGAAAGCACAAGCGGATTGTCGGTCGCCGCATTGGCCTCGATCTCCAGCGTGCGGGCGGCCTGGCGCAACACGTCAAGCGCGGCGCCGGCGACCTGGGGATGGCAGCGGATGCAATAGGGGTCCTGGACGCGCTCATCGCCTTCGACATGGCTCATGCGGATCTGGCTTTCGGCCAGCAATTCGCGCAGCGCCCGCGCGACGTCGATCTGGCCCTGATGGCCGCGCAGCGTGTGGATTTCTTCGGTAAAGGGCGCGGTGGAGCCCATCGCGGCATCGGTCGAAAGCGCGCCGGTGACGATGGCGGCGCGCAAGCTGCGCTCGGCGCGAAACAGCCCCGCCAGCGCCAGCGCGGTCGAGACCTGGGTGCCATTGATCAGCGCAAGCCCCTCTTTCGCGGCCAGCACCACGGGTTTCAGCCCGGCTTTGGCCAGGGCCTTCGCCCCGGGCAGGCGCTCACCCTGATAAAGGGCCTCCCCCTCGCCGATCAGAACGGCGGCCATATGGGCCAGCGGTGCCAGATCGCCGGAAGCGCCGACCGAGCCCTTTTCCGGGATCACCGGCAGGACATCCGCCGCCAGCATCGCACCGATCAGCGCCACGACCTCGGGTCGCGTCCCCGAGGCGCCACGGCCGAGCGACATCAGTTTCAGCGTCAGGATCAGCCGCACCACATCCTGGTCGAGCGGCGCGCCGACACCGCAGCAATGCGACAGGATCAGGTTCCGCTGCAGCGTTGCGACATCCCCCGCCGGAATGCGGATCGAGGCGAGTTTGCCAAAGCCGGTATTCACGCCGTAAACCGCTTCGGTGCCGGCGGCGACCTCGGCGATACGCGCGGCCGAGCGCGCGATGCCCGCATCCGCCGAGGGATCAAGGGCCGGGGTTTCCGCCTGCCAGTAGATCCGCCGCAGGGTGCTGAGCGGGACGGCGCCGGGGATGAGTGTATCAGCCATTGTCAGACCATTTCTCCGTGGAAGATGCGGGCATGGAGCGGGTTGAACCCGATCCTTGCCACCAGTTGTGCCGGGCTCTCGACATCCCAGAGCGCCAGATCGGCGCGGAAGCCGGGCGCGATACGCCCGAGCTCGGTGCCAAGCCCAAGCGCGCGGGCCGCATGCATGGTGACGGCGGCCAGGCACTCCGGCACGGTCAGCCGGAACAGGGTCGCGCCCATATTCATCGTCATCAGGATCGAGGTCAGCGGCGAGGTACCCGGATTGCAATCGGTCGAAAGCGCCATCGGCACGCCATGCTCGCGGAAGGCCCGGATCGGCGGCAGCACGGTCTCGCGCAGCATATAGAAGGCGCCGGGCAGCAGCGTCGCGACGGTGCCGGAAGCGGCCATCGCGCGGGCATCGGCCTCGGTCGCATGTTCCAGGTGATCGGCTGACAGCGCGCCATGACGGGCGGCGAAAGCGGTGCCGCCCTGATGGGAAAGCTGCTCGGAATGGATCTTGACCGGCAGACCCAGCTCACGGGCGCGCAGGTAAAGCGGCTCCAGTTCCGCAGTGGAAAAGGCGATCCCCTCGCAAAAGCTGTCAACGGCATCGACCAGCCCCTCGGCATGGGCCTCTTCCAGACCGGCAATCGCGACCTCGCGGATATAGTCAGTGGCGCGGCCGGCATAATCCGGGGGCAGGGCATGGGCGGCAAGCCAGGTGGTCTTCACGCGCACCCGGCGCCGGTCGGCAAGGCCGCGCGCCGCGCGCAGCATGTTCAGCTCGGAGGCGACCGAAAGTCCGTAGCCCGATTTGATTTCAACCGTCGAGACGCCCTCGGCCAGCAGATGATCAAGGCGCGGCAGGCTGGCCTCGATCAGCCCTTCGACCGAAAGCGCCCGCGTCGCCGCCATCGAGGCTTTGATGCCCCCCCCGGCACGGGCGATCTCTTCATAGCCCGCCCCCTCAAGCCGCATTTCAAATTCGCGCGCGCGGTCGCCGCCAAAGACCAGATGGGTGTGGCAGTCGATCAGCCCGGGCGTCATCAGCCGTCCGCCGCAATCGACGATCCGCGCCGTGCCGCGCGGCAGGTCAGGGCCTGTCGCGAGGATGCGCCCGTCTTCGGTCAGAAGCTCGGCGGTGCCCGGCTCAGAGGGGCGACCGCCTTCCCGGTCCGGCATGGCCAGTCGGACATTCGTCCAGAGCGTTCGCGTCATGGCAGTTCGGTCCTGTTCCTGTTGCTCTTGCCTGGCCAGATCGGGGCCGGATCCGGGGCGGCGCTGCGGGACTGCACGGAATCAGGCCGCTCGCCCTTTCCTGAGCAAAGGTTGCCCTTCCCTGAAATGGAAATCAAGTATATACATAATGAGACTCATGATTTTCCAGGGCGGGCATCGGCGGAGGGTTCGGATATGCGTATTCATGCGGCGGCGGCATTGTTGCCGGGGGGCTGGGCAAAGGATGTCTCGCTGGTGATCGCGGGGGGCAATCTGGCCTCGGTCACGGCGGAAAGCACGCCACTGCCTGGTGACATGCGGGTTGCAGCCCTGATCCCGGGGATGCCTGACCTGCACAGCCATGCCTTCCAGCGTGGCTTTTCGGGGCTGACCGAATGGCGCGGGCCAGGGCGTGACAGCTTCTGGACCTGGCGCGAGATGATGTATCGCTTTGCGCTGCAGCTCGATCCTGACGGAATGCAGGCCATCGCCGCGCTGGCCTGTGTCGAGATGCTTGAAGCGGGATATACCCGCCTCGGAGAGTTCCACTATCTGCATCACGCCCCCGATGGTCGCCCCTATGACGATCCGGCCGAGATGTCGCGCCGTATCTTTGCCGCCACGCAAGACACCGGCATCGCGCTGACGCATTTGCCGGTTTTCTACGCCCATGGCGGCTTCGGCCCGGCGCCGGCGGGCGAAGGCCAGCGCCGCTTCTTGCATGATATTGATGCCTTCGGGCGGCTGATGCAGCTTTGCGAGACAAGTCTCACCCGTCCCCAGGACCGTCTGGGCCTTGCGCCGCATTCGCTGCGCGCCGCCACGCCGCAAGAGATTGCGCATCTCGCCGCGACCTGGCCGGGCCGCCCGCTGCACATCCATATCGCCGAGCAGGAGAAGGAGGTCGCGGACTGCCTTGCCCATAGCGGCGCGCGGCCGGTCGAATGGCTGATGGACACCAATGCGGTCGGGCCGGACTGGTGCCTGATCCACGCGACCCATCTGACCGAAGCCGAGACCGCAGCCCTTGCCCGCAGCGGTGCTGTGGCGGGGCTTTGCCCAGTTACAGAGGCCAATCTGGGCGATGGCATTTTTCCGGCCCCCGATTTCCTGGCCGCCGGCGGGTATTTCGGCATCGGCACCGACAGCAATATTGCCATTTCGGTTGCCGATGAATTGCGGATGCTGGAATATTCGCAGCGCCTTTCGCTCCGGGGCCGCAATATCTGCGCCGAGGCCGGTTCAACCGGCACCGCCCTCTTTACCGCAGCCCTGAAAGGCGGCGCGCGGGCGCTTGGCGTGCCGGTGCCAGAGCTTGCCGCAGGCGCGCCTGCGGATCTGGTTGCGCTGCAGGATCCGATGGGGCTGGAAGAGGCCGGCAGTCTGCCGGACCGCTGGATCTTCGGCAAGGGGGTCGGGGTCAGCGATGTCTGGGCCCATGGCGTGCATCTCGTGCAAGAGGGGCGGCACCGGGATCGGGACGCCGTGAGGGAGGCTGCGGCAAAGGCCGTGCGACGCCTGATCTGAAATGCTACAACAAGGCAAAGCCACACAGGACCGGGGAGCGATGCAGAAGAGTTGTGAAGGCCAGAAGCTATGGGACTTCATGCTGGCAGTCTATGACCTGCCGGATGTCGCGCCCGCCTGCCTGCGCCTGCAGGAGGTATATGGGCTTGATGTCCCGCTGTTCCTGGCGGTGCTTCATGCCGTGGCGACGGGGCGCCGGATGGATCGCGAGGCACTGGCGCTGCTGGAGCGAAGTTGCGCTCCCTGGCGGCAGGAGGTGATCGCGCCCCTGCGCCGTATTCGCAGGAGAATGAAGGCGCCCGATCTGCTGTCTCTGCACCAGGCTGTTCCGGCCCTGCGCGAAGCGATCAAGGATCAGGAATTGCAGGCCGAGCGGATCGCTGTCGAACTGCTTGCAACGCTTCTCCTCGCATGGCCGGTTGCTCCCATGGAAGGCGTGGCGGCAGAGCGCCTGTATGAGGCCGGAGAGTGGGTTCTGGACCTGACAGATGCGAAACGGGTCATAGGGCTGCCTGAAGAGGTGCAGATGATCGTAGCGGCAGTCCTTACCCTGCTGTCTGCTTGGCAGATCACAGGGTAAGGTAGGTAAGCGCACTGGACGCTTACAGGCCCTGAAGCAATCTTCAGCAACTCGCGAAGACGGCCTGTTCTCCCCTTCGGCGTCGATGGCAGATGTTCAATCGGATGTGTGGTTGAGAGAAAATCCCTTTATGCTGAAAGGGATTTTGGATCGTGCCAGTCCTGCTGATGCACAGGCAGGAATTTCTGGAAGTGCGCCGGCCATTCCGCTTGCGTTTTGGATGCTCGCCCGCCACGGGAGGATCGTGCCCCGATCCGGTGCTGGTGTGGCCTGGTTCATCTTCATGGCGATCGGCGGGCTGACGGTCTTTCTGATCGCAAAACAGCCGGTCAGCATCTGGGTTGGCGCCGTGACCCTGGTGCTGCTTGTCGCGGGCTATACGGTCGGACGCGTGCCGGCACTTGGCCGCGCCGCCCGCTACCTTGAGACCATCTTTCTGAGCTTGACGGTCTTCCTGTTGCTGGTGCCGTCGGTCAACGAGACCCTGACCCGGGTGCCAAATCTCAATCCCATCGCGAAGGGACCGGACTCGCCGATCCTGTTGGGCGCGCTCGGCACGCTGCTCGCCCTGCTCGTCATCGGGCTGACGGCGCAGATTCTGCATCTGCGCCGCTCCGGGAGTAACTCCAGCGCCGTGTCGCGCTGAGCTTCAGTGCGCCCCTTGTGACGTGAACTCAGCCCTTGAACAACTCCACGGCATCCGCTCCTGCGGGTACGCGCATGGGTGCGGTCGGGTCGGTCGCGACGCGCGAAATCGCCGCAGCCACATCCTCTGCCTTGGTCAACTCATCTTCTGACCCGCTGGCCAGCCGCGCGAAGACCGCCTGAACCATCTCGTTGTAGGGTTCCGGAAAGCCGCCGGCCTGCGTCAGACGTTCGCGGGCATTAGCGCCAAAGGCGGTGCCCGGCGCCTGGCCCGGCAGCACGACATGGGCGCGGATCCCGAACGGGGCGAGTTCCAGCGCCATCACTTCGGTCAGCGCGTTCACCGCCGCCTTGCTGGCGGTATAGACCGACAGCAGGTCGTAAGTCTTCAGCGTCACGCTGGAGGTCACGTTGATGATGACCCCCGCGCCGCGTGCGCGAAACTGCGGCAGCACGGCCTGGATCATGGCAATGGTGCCGAAAGTGTTGGTCTCGAAGATGTCGCGCACGACGTTGATCGACGTGCCTTCAACCGCGTTCAGCCAGCCGATACCGGCATTGTTCACCAGCACGTCGATCTCGCCAGCGGCTGCCACCGCCGAGGCGATGCTTGCGGCGTCGGTGACGTCCAGTGGCAGGATCGTCAGCCGGTCGGAGGCAGGAAGGAGATCAGCTTTCGGGGTTCGCATCGTCGCGATGACGTTCCAGCCTTCGGTCAGGAAGTGCCGCGCGGTTTCCAGGCCGAAGCCCGAGGAGCAGCCGGTGATCAGAATGGTGGGCATGGGGAAGTCCTTTCTCAGTTGCCCTCCCGATCTAGCCATCCTGAGGGCGACGACCTATAATCCGAAGTCCATGATGATTTACTCACCGTCCAAACTGAACTCACTATGACCGATCCGCTGACCCAGATCGTGACCTTGCTCCGCCCCGGTGCGCCCTATGCCAAGATCGCCAGCGCTTCTGGTGCCTGGCGGGTGCGCCGGGATGAGGACAGCATCGTCTTCTACAACCTGACCCTTGCGGGGCAGGCGCTGCTTGAAGTGGACGGGCGCCCGCCGATCCTTCTTGAGGTGGGCGACTTCGCGCTGATCCCGGCCGCCACGCGCTTCACGATCTCAAGCCCTGATCCCGTCCTGCCGGCAGGGCAGTTCTCCGAGCCTGTGCTGCTTGCGCCCGGGCAGGTGCGCATCGGTGATCCTGATCTGCCTGTCACGACGCAGCAGCTTGTCGGCCATTGCACCTTTGGCGCGCGGGATGCCACGCTTCTGCTGACACTGCTACCCGATCTGGTTGTGATCCGTGGCGAGGCGCGGCTCGCGATGCTGATCCGACTCGTCGCCGATGAGGCGCGGGCAACACGACCGGGGCGCGAGGTGGTGCTGGAACGGCTGCTGGAAGTTCTGCTGATCGAGGCTTTCCGCGCATCCAGCGGCATCACGGCCCCGCCAGGCCTGCTGCGGGGGCTTGGTGATCCGCATCTTTCCACCGCCTTGCGCGCCATGCACTCCGATCCGGCGCGATCCTGGACGGTGGCGGAACTGGCCCGCGCTGCGGGCCTATCACGCTCTGCCTTCTTTACGCGGTTCGAGCGTGAGGTCGGGCTTGCACCGATGGCCTATCTAACCGGCTGGCGAATGAGCCTCGCCAAGGACCGGCTGCGGCGAGGGGACGGCAGTCTGGCCGAGATCGGCGCGGCCCTGGGTTATGGTTCGGCCAGCGCATTCAACACGGCTTTTGCCCGCGAGGTCGGCCAGCCACCGGGACAATATGCGATGTCGGTCGCTCGGTGGGTGCCCGAGGATGCGCCGGTCTGAGGAAGGACGCGTCCTGTTCGGCCTCAAGAGCCCGGTCGAGAGCCATTGATGCCGCATAGCGTCGTTCTTTGAGCCGGCCGTTTGGTCAAACGCGGCGAGGGGACGTAGTTTCTCGTAAAGAGTTTGAATGATAAAGGCTTACGAAGCCACTTCGTCGTAAGCGCGGCGGTGTTCCCTGATGGTCTGCAGGTTGTCGCGGACCCAGAAGTTGAACCCCTCAAGGGCGCGCAAGGCTCCGATGCCCATGTCGGTCAGTTCATATTCGACGCGCGGCGGCACTTCCGGGAAATAATAGCGGGCAACCAGCCCATCGCGCTCAAGGTTGCGGAGCGTAAGTGTCAGCATGCGCTGCGTGACGCCGCCCACCTCTTTCTTGAGCGTTGAGAAGCGGAGCCGATAGTCGTTTGCGAGTGAAAGCCGCCAAAGAACAGGAATAGTCCACTTGTCGCTCAGAAGAGTGCAAACCCCGTTTGATGGAACGGGCCTGAACACTCGGCTATCCTCAGACGCTTGCGGGCTGTCGGCATGTATTTGTGTGTCCATGGGTATCATCCTTGTGCCTGATGCAGGAAAATGTGCCGTCTTCCGGCGGGTTTACGTTGGTATATATGGATAGCCCTTGTTCCACGCGGGGGTATCCCATGACCAATGATAAAAGACCCATTCTGGTTTTCGGCGCCACCGGGCGACAGGGAGGATCTGTCGCCAGAGCATTGCTGAGGGCAGGGTGGCCCGTTCGAGCGCTTGTCCTGGACGCCACGGGGACCGCATCTCTGACGCTGCGGGATGCAGGCGTTGATCTTATCCAGGGCTCATTCGAGGACAGGGATATAATCCGCTCAGCCATGAGAGGCGCTTATGGCGTCTTCAGCGTATTGCCGGGCAACCTGGCCGCTGAAGACGAAGTCCGCTATGGGATCGCGATTGCGGATATCGCAGCCGAAACCGGCATCGAGCATCTCCTCTACTCCTCGGGAGCGAGCGCGGGAGATGTGCTGACGGGCGTGCCGCGCTTCGACGCCAAGCCCCGCATCGAGGCGCATGTCCGCGCGCTTCCCATCACGGCCACCATCATCCGGCCGATGATCTTCATGGAGATGCTGGTGCGGCCGGGCTTCGGACTGGATCAGGGCAGGCTGGTGTCGCTGATTCGGCGGGATCAGGCGATTCACCTGACTGCGGTGGAAGATATCGGCAAATTTGCTTCCGCCGTGTTTGCCGACAAGGTCCGTTTCGGCGGCAAGACAATGAAGATTGCCAGCGACCGGGTGACCGGGCGCGAGCTGGAGGTGGCGTTCTCTGAAGCCGCGGGACGTTCGATCACCTATGAACGCTTCCCCGATGATGTTCTCGCCGCAAATCAGGACCTCGCGCATATGGCGAAGAGCCTGGAAGAAGGCCCGCTTTCGGAGGTGGTCGACCTTGATGCCATGCGCGAGATCAACCCGGAACTGCTCAACCTGCGTTCCTGGCTCGCGGGAAGTGGGCGTGCGGCGCTTGAGCAGGCTCTGGGAACCACAGGCTGACGGTAGCAAGTGCCGGGCGACACAGGGTGACGAGAGCTGGAGCGGCTCTGCGACCTGGTGGACATAAAGCCTTGTTCCGCAAGTCAGCACCGGAGGTTGGTGCAGCAAAGCTTCGGCCTCAGGCTTGACCTTCGTCCCGAATCGTAACATGTATAGTTACATGAAGCGTGACAGCCGTCTTTCCTCCGTCCTCCATGCTCTGCTCCATATGGCAGAGCATGAGGGGCCGATGACTTCTGAGGCCCTGGGGAAGTGCCTCGGGGCCAATCCCGTCGTCGTTCGCCGTACGATGGGGCTCTTGCGCGAGGCGGGGCTGGTCTCGGCCGAGCGGGGGCATGCGGGTGGCTGGCGCATCAGCGCCGATCTGAAGACCGTCAACTTGCGCCAGTTGCATGCGGCACTGGGCGAGCCCGCGATCTTCGCGATCGGCAATCGCAACGAAACCCCGGAATGCCTTGTGGAACAGGCGGTGAATGCCGCGCTCGACAAAGCCTTCCTCGAGGCGGAGGCGCTGCTGCTCGACCGCTTCGCCGATGTAACCCTCGCCGATCTGGCCGCCGATTTCGCGCGGCGGCATGCGGAAAGGCGCGCAACCAGGGATTAGACCAGATGCAGGACGTGATCGTGATCGGGGGCAGCTACGCCGGAATGGCAGCCGCCCTGCAGCTTCTGCGTGCCCGGCGCAAAGTGCTGATCATCGACGCCGGAGAGCGGCGCAACCGGTTTGCCAGCCACTCGCATGGTTTTCTGGGCGAGGACGGGGTCGATCCGGCGGTCATCCATGCGAATGCCCGCAATCAGCTGACGGCGTATCCGACGCTGGAATGGATGGAGGGCAGGGTAATCGCCGCCTCGGGCCGGAAGGACGATTTCATGGTGGAGACAGTTGGGGGAACCCGGCACGCTGGGCGACGTCTGCTGTTTGGGACCGGGGTGCGGGATGAGCTACCCGCGATTCCGGGGCTGTCAGACCGCTGGGGGCGGTCGGTGTTTCATTGCCCCTATTGCCATGGCTACGAGCTGAACCAGGGCCGCATCGGCGTCATCGGAACGGGACCGATGTCGGTCCACCAGGCGCAACTGCTGCCGGAATGGGGCGAGACGACCCTGTTCACCAACGGCGTCACGTCCCTTGATGCCGAGGCGGAAGCGGATCTCGGCCGTCGCGGGGTCACGGTGGAGCGGCAGCTGATCGCAGAGATCGAAGCGGAGGCCGAGGTGGTGCTGACCGACGGGCGCCGACTGAACTTCGCGGGTCTGTTCACCGCGCCACGCTGCACGCCGGCAAGTGATTTGGCGGCGAAGATGGGCTGCAGGCTGATCGAGACACCGATGGGCCTGCAGATCGCGACCGGAGAGACGAAGGAGACCGATCTGCCCGGCGTCTTCGCCTGCGGCGATGCGGCCCGGGTGCCGCATTCGGTGTCGCTCGCGGTCGGCGATGGTGCCTGGGCGGGGGCACAGCTCCACCGCTCGCTGGTCTGGCCCGAAGGCTGATAGCTGCAAGTCCGCCGGTTCGAAATTCAAGGAGGTTACCATGACCGACACCGATCCCCGTACGCATTGGGACGAAATCTACCGCACGAAGCGCAGCACGTCGTCGGGGCAGCCGAGCAAGCTGCTGGTGCAGATCTCGGAAGGCCTGACCCCGGGGCGATCTCTCGATCTCGGCTCGTCGAATGGCGACGATGTCGTCTGGCTTGCGACGCAGGGCTGGCAGGCGCTCGGGGTCGACATCTCAGTCGTCGCCTGCGACCGTGCCACGGCGCGCGCCGCGTCGCTCGATCTGCAGAATCGCGCCCGGTTCGAGGCGCGGGATCTGGGTCAGGGCGTGCCGGACGGACCTTTCGATCTGATCACTGCGCTCTATTTCCAGAGCCATGTTGATCTGCCGCGCGCCCGGGTGCTGCGGGAGGCAGCCGGACAGGTCGCGCCTGGCGGCCATCTTCTGATCGTCTCACATGCTGCGCCGCCGCCCTGGGCGAGTGCGGAGATGCTGGCGAAAGCAGATCCGTTCCCAACGGTGGACGAAGAACTGGAAGTAATCGCAGATGCGCCAGAGGATTGGATCATTCTGAGTGCCGAGAAGGTCTCGCGTCAGGGAAAAGGCCCTGATGGCGCATCGGCTGAGCTTTGGGACAACCTGGTCTGGCTGGAGAGATGCGCCGCCTGACGAAAAGCCTGCGACGGGAGGTGGGCTTTCAGGATGAGGCCCGCTGAGGCGCTGTTGCCAGAAGCTGCACCTCCACAGGCATCGGGGATGTGCTCACGGCGAAGACCGGCTCGGCCGCCGCGTATGAAAACCAAAGTGCGGCGAACAAACCTAGGTGTTTCAATGCGTTGGTGCAGGCGCGGTCGATCGCCGCATATGGCACTTTGCTGCCAGCGGACCTCTGTCTATGCTGCTTGATGTAACCTCGGAAGCTGCCTTCCATCTTGCTTCGCAGTAAACAGCCGGCCTGGATCGCAGCGATGCGGTCATTGAGCTTCAAGATAGCCTATCCGATGGGGCTAAGCTGGTCGTGAAGGGGGTAATCTGCGCATGGCCTTGACCGGACGCCGCATTTTGCTCACCGTGCCGGTTGACCTGAAATATAGAGGAGAAGCTATGGCTTTACTGGCAACTCTCCTCGCTTCGGCAGTCAGCTTTATGGGAATGGCCGCCGCCGCCCTGGCCATTCTCCGTAGCAAAAAGCTCAGGAAACTCGGCGGGGCCGCATCGGCGGAAGAGAGGCTGAACCGCTTTGGTTTCTGTTGCGCCCTCTTGTCTGTCGGCCTGCTGATTGGTGCCATCGTCCTCGGACGCATGTTCGAGAGTATCTGACTGCGGTTAGGGCGCGGCTCAACGTATTCAGTGAGAGTGTTCGGTCTTTGTGTATGGCTGATCCGGTCCATGCTTCATCGAAAATATGCATGGTGGACGATCTCCAAGGAAATACTGGATGAGCTGCGGAAGGGCATTGAGCGCCCCGAACTTTTTCGACGATAGCGGGCTGAAGAATGTGCTGAAGTTCCGGCTCATGGAACGGATGTCCTGGATCAACACGTCACACAAGCGTACGAACGTAAGCTAAGGCTCGGAGTAACAACTGCGCCGCAGCGATCGCTAGGGATCGCTGGGGGCAAGGGGGCGGCCGGAGCTTGGCGAGGTCGGCCCTTATCTGCCGGTCGTCATCGATCAATGCTGCGTGGCCGAATACCCGGAAGCCAACATGCGACTGGTATCGCAGCAGAATCAAATTTGGTTCTGCCTTGGGGTTCCGCTCAGGCAGCTTCAGGAGCGGATCGTCGGAGCTATCCGACGCAGTCGTCTGCTTTGCCGCAACACGTTTCTCGGCACCTGAGGTAACGTGCGGCAAGCGCATCTGCTATCTGGATCACTCTGCTCTTGCACGAAAGGCGTTTGGGCTTCAGCCTCAACTTTATTCGCTTTGAACGAGCCCATTCCGAAACAGCAGGCCCTTGCCATGAGCCATTTCATCCTGCGATCTTCAGATCTCGAGGCACAGCGGCGGGTAGCCGAATTCGAGGCCGCCTGCGCCCATATCTGTCAGTTGCAGATCGAGCCGGGCGAGGGAGAGTTCTCGTCCCGGACCTCGATTGCGCTGGCGGGCGGGGTGGTGATGGCCGATACCGCCCATTCCGATTGCGTGACGCATCGGACCATGGCGCTGGCTGCCGGCACCGGCGACAATCTTTTGCTGCACATTCCCTTTTCGGGCGGATTCACCATCCGCCAGCGCGGCGGGGCCGAACAGGAGTTGCGGCCGGGGCAGATCTATCTTGATCCCAGCGAAGTGCCCGGGATTGCCCGATTTCACGGGCCCGAGACGCATGGCTTCTACCTGTCGATCCCGCGTGGTGTCCTTGGCGCTGCGGGCGGCCTGCCGCTGCGCGACCAAATCGCGTTAACCCCGCAATGGCGCCTGCTCCTGACCTATGCGCGTGGCGTTCATGCCGAGGCGGGGCACCTGCCGCCCGAGGATCTGGAGGCCTGCGCCACCCATATGCAGGATCTGGTGCTGATGGCGATCGGCACCGACCGCGACACCGAAGCGATCGCGCGCGGGCGCGGCGTGCGGGTGGCGCGGCTGCGCGCGATCCGCGCAGACATCGACCGCCATCTTGCCGAGCCGGACCTCAATGCCGACCAGGTGGCGGCGCGTCACGGCATTTCGTCCCGCTATCTGAGATCGCTCTTTTCTGAGACAGACACCTCTTTCGGCGATCATCTGGCCCTGCGGCGTCTGTTGCAGGTGCAAAGACAGCTGAATGATCCGGCGCTGACAGGCCTGCCGATCTCGCGCATCGCGCTGGAGGCGGGGTTTGGCGACATTTCGGCCTTCAATGCCCGCTTCCGCCAGGTCTTTGCGATGACGCCCAGCGATATGCGGGCGCTTGCACTGGAGCGTTGGCGCGAGGGGGGGTGACCTGCGGGGCGGTTCCGTCTGGCCCTGGTTTGGTGCCGCCTGGCCCGAGACTTGAGCCCGAAATGCGGCCAGGCTCTCGCGCATTGAACGCCGGAGAGCCCCATGAAGTCCTTTCTTCCCGTGATCCTTGCCGCGGCGCTGGCCGTGCCAGCCGTCACCGCCAGGGCGGAGACCCCGGCCACCATCATCGTCATGGACGGCTCCGGCTCGATGTGGGGGCAGATCGATGGGCGGCCAAAGCTGGAAATAGCGCGCGAGACGGTAAGAGATGTGCTGGGCCAGATCCCGCCGGATCAGGCGCTTGGGCTTCTGGCCTATGGTCACCGCGAAAAGGGCAATTGCGGTGATATCGAACTGATGGTGCCGCCGGCGCAGGGCACCGCTGGCCAGATCAGCGATGCGGTCGGCGCGATGCGCTTTCTGGGCAAGACGCCGCTGTCCGACGCTGTCCGCCAGGCCGCCGAGGCACTGCGCTATCAGGAAGCCGCCGCCACCGTCGTCCTGGTCACCGACGGGCTGGAGACCTGTTCCGCCGATCCCTGCGCCCTGGGTCGCGAACTCGAGGCGGCGGGGTTGAACTTCACCGCCCATGTGATCGGCTTCGGCCTCTCGCAGGCCGAGGGCGCGCAGGTGGCCTGTCTCGCGCAGGAGACCGGCGGGCGCTATTTCGAGGCGGGGGATGCCGGGGCGCTGTCTGATGCGCTGACCGCGACGGTTGCGGCACCCGAGCCACTGCCCGAGGCCCCGAAAACCACCCGCAGCTATTTCCCCGGTGCGGCCCTGATGGAGGGCATCGCCCTGTCTCCGACCGGCGGCACCACCGGCGCCGAAGAGGTCTCGCTGGCCCCGTTTGATTTCGCTGCGGATGGTACCGCCCTTCAATGTGCCGCCGCCTGCAAAGGCGATGCCCAGTGCGCTGCCTGGCGTTATGAACCGCCGGGCAGCCTCTTCGTCGAACAGGCGCGTTGCTTCACCTATGGCGCCTCTTCCGAGATGGATTACAGCACCTATCCGCTGGAAGAGGGCTGGGCCTCGGGGATCAGGGAGGGCACGCTGATGCTGATCCGCCCCTATGTCGTGCAAGAGGTGCTGCCGGATGCCACGCTCAGCGCGCCGCCTTCGGCCGCCATCGGTATGACAATCCAGGTTGGCTGGACCGGACCCGCAGCAGAGCTGGACACGGTCGAGATCGGCCTGCCCGGAGACGGCGAACGCTGGGCTTACGCTTATGTGGCCGACGGAAACCCCGTTTCGCTGGTGATGCCCGGTGAGCCGGGCGAATATGAACTGCGCTACAAGTTCCGCGACCATTCCGTCATCGCCACCCTGCCGATTGCGGTAACAGAGGCGCCGGTTACGATCACCGCTCCCGATCAGGTGCTGGCGGGGGCAGAGGTCGCGATCCACTGGACCGGGCCGGATGCGGATTACGACAACATCCAGCTCGCCCTGGCGGGCAGCGACAGCTATGTCAGCTACGGCTATATCCGCGACGCCAATCCGCTGATCCTGACCATGCCCGAGGAGCCGGGGCTCTATGAGCTGCGCTATAAGCTCAGCGACACGCAGGTGATCGCCACCCGGCCCATCGAGGTTCTTCCGGCGGGCGCGGCCCTGCCTGACCCGGCCACCGATGCCGCCCTGGCTCCCGTTCCGATCGAGATCACGGCCGAAACCGGCGGGCTTGACCTTGCGGTGACCTGGTCGGCCAGTCCGGTCGCGGGGCAGGGGTTGCCACCCGAGGCCTGGGTGCTGAATCATGGCGTGACCGGCCCGGTGGGCGCCGATTTCCTGCCTGGCCGCTACGATGTACGGGGCGATGCGGGCGACACTGTTTTTGCCGGGCAGATTGAGGTCGTCGCCGGTGGCGAGAACCGCTTCACCATTCCGGTTTCCGCCGAACTCAGCCCGGCGGGGGAGGACCAGATGCCTGCTTCGGGTGAGGCTGCATCCGCAGAGGCACCCGGTCCAGACCCCGTCGCACTCAAGGTCTGGAGCACCAGCCGTATCACGCTCAGTTTCGAGGACGGGCCGACGGGCCTTGGCTTTGCGCTGCCTCCCGGCTGGGGCGCGGATGAGCCGTTCTTTTATGAAACTGCGGGCGGGGTTCGCGCCGACACTCCCACGATGGGGTTCTACCTGAGAGATGACCTCGCGCAGGGTGCGCTGATCATGCTGAACCCGATCCGACAGGCGCCCGGCCCCTGTATTGCGACCGCTGCCGGTGATCTCTGCCATGTCGGAACCGAACCCGCTCGGGCCGCTGCCGAAGCCATCGCGCCGACGCTCAGCCTGAAGGGAGGGGCAGAATGAAGCGCCTTCTTCTTTTGTTCATCCTGGCGGCATCGCCCATGGCCGCAAAGGCCGAAGGCAAGATGATCCTCGCCTCCTGCACGGAAGGCCAGGGCTGTTCCTGCCGCCTGTCAGAAATCACCCTGTCCGAGGCCCTTGTGGTCCTCGGGCTGGAAGAAGGCGCGGGGGATGTGATCGTCGAGGCCCCCGACGGTTCCCTGACGCTGAGCACCGAACATCCCGATGACCTGAACCGCCGCTATGGCGGCAGCGGCAATTGCGTGATCACGCTGTTCGATCCGCCGGTACCGCAGGATGGACGCTGGAGCTTCACCCAGCGTCCCCTGACCACGCGCGGCAGCTGCCTGCCGCAGGTTAAACCAACGGCGGATCAGATGCTTGCGGGTATGGCGGCGGCGAAACAGATCACCTGGGGCGGCAGCTTTCACCCGGACAGGTTCCGTATGTCCGAAGGCGGCAGCCCGCTGGTCTGGCGCCAGACCGGGCCGGTTGACTACGTCTCTGAGGTTCAGGCGACCGACAGCCCGATGATCACCGCGCGCTACCGCGCCACGCTGCTGTCAGCGACCACGGCCCTTGCCACGGTCGACATCCTGCTCAGGGGCGGGCCGAAGGAACTGGGCATGGAAAACTGCACATTCACGGCAGTGCTGGATGCCCGCCGGAGCGGTGACTGAGTTTTCAACCTTAATGAGACCGATGATGAAACGCATTTTCCTTTCCGCAATCCTTGCTGCGCTTCCGCTTGCGGCACAGGCCGATGAGGTCACCGATGCCCTTGCGGCGGCGCAGACCGCCTATGCTGCGGGTGATCTGAACGGGACGGCGGCGCAGATCACCACAGCCTCCAGGGCGGTGCTGGCGCTTCAGGCCGAAAAGCTGGCGGGCTTCCTGCCGGAGCCGCCCGAGGGCTGGACGCGCGAGGTCGATGCCTCCGCCGCCGAAGGCATGGCACTGATGGGAATGGCCGGGAATACGGTTCAGGCGCGCTACAGCGACGCCCAGGGGAGTGGCTTCACCCTGACCCTGACGGCCGACAGCCCTTTGGTGGCGCAGATGGCCGGCATCCTTGGCAACCCGCAGATGATGGCGATGATGGGTAAGGTGGTGAAAGTCGCAGGCCAGGACATGCTGGAACAGGACGGCTCGCTCTCCGCGCTGGTCGGCGGGCGGGTGTTGGTCCAGGCACAGGGCGCAGACAGCGCCACCATGCAGAGCCTGCTCCAGGCGCTCGATTTCGCCGGCCTCGCGCGCTACGACAGCTGAGAAGGCAGGCATCGAAAGCAGCAGGCCGGGGATCGCTCCCCGGCCTGCTTCATTTCTGTCGGAAAGGCGCTCAGTCCCAGATCTCGTGATCCACGCCCTTCGAGATCGCCGGGTGGTCGGCAGCACGGAACTTCGGCTCCAGCCCGGCACGACGCTGTTCGAAGTAGTTCTTCGTCAGCGCCACGACCGTTCCGGAAAGCGCGAGGATCGCGATCAGGTTGATCGTCGCCATCAGCCCCATCGAGGCATCCGCAAGATTGAAGACCGTCGCCACCGCCTGAAGCGCGCCCCAGACCACCATGCCCAGCACCACACAGCGCAGCACCATCAGCCCGGTCTTGCTGCCGATGCCCAGGAAGGACATCGCCATTTCCGAATAGGCGTAGTTGCCGATGATCGAGGTGAAGGCGAAGAAGAAGATCGCCACTGCCACAAAAACCGGGCCGGCGGCGCCGATATGGTCGGCCAGCGCCGATTGCGTCAGCTGGGTGCCGGTCAGCTCGCCCCCCGGGACATAGACGCCGGACAGCAGGATCATCAGCGCCGTCGCCGTGCAGACGAGGATCGTGTCGATGAAGACCCCGAAAGCCTGGACGAAGCCCTGGCTGGCGGGGTGGTGCGGATTGGGTGTGGCCGCCGCCGCGATGTTCGGCGCTGAGCCCATACCGGCCTCGTTCGAGAAGAGGCCGCGCTTGATGCCGTTCAGCATGGCAGCGGCGACACCTCCGGCCACCCCGCCCGCAGCCTCGGCGAAGCCGAAGGCATTGCCGATGATATGCCAGAGCATCGCCGGCACTTCCGTGATGTTCATGATGACGACGATGATCGCCACCAGCAGGTAGATCCCGGCCATGAAGGGGACGACATATTCCGCCACCTGCGCGATCTGCCTGATGCCGCCAAAGATCACCACGGCGGTCAGGACAGCGAGGCCGAGGCCGGTCGCGATTTTCGGCAGACCGAAGGCGCCCTCCATGGCGTCGGCAATCGAGTTTGCCTGAACGGCGTTGAAGACCAGTCCGAACGAAAGGATCAGACAGACCGAGAAGACCGCGCCCAGCCAAGGCATCCCGAGGCCCTTTGCGATGTAGAATGCCGGACCACCACGATAGACGGCCGAAGCGTCACTTGTGTCCTTGACCTTGTAGAGTTGCGCCAGCGTCGATTCCGCATAGGCCGTTGCCATGCCGACGAAGGCCACCACCCACATCCAGAAGATCGCGCCCGGGCCGCCAAGGACCAGGGCCACCGCCACGCCAGCGATATTGCCGGTCCCCACGCGCGAGGCGAGGCTGGTGCAGAGCGCCTGGAACGGCGAGATGCCCTGCCGGTCCGTCGAAGGTGCCGCGGTGATCGAGCGGATCATCTCGCCGAAATGCAGGATCTGCTGAAAGCGCAATCGGATGGTGAAATAGATCCCCACCGCTATAAGGCCGTAAATCAGGACGTAGCCCCAGAAGACGGTGTTCAGGAAGTTGATGATGGTCGTCATCCGCACGCTCCTTACTGTTCTGGATCACAGATCTGTTACGTTAGGCGCTTTTGAAAGGGTTTCCAGTGTTAACTTCGGGCTGCCTGGTGAGCGGCGCACGGGCCCTGAACGGGAGATGAAGCTGCGTGGGTGCTATCGATCAGGACGGTGTGAAAGCGTTCGGCCCTTTGCGGACGGTCGGCCTCGATATTTGCTGCGTTGCCGCATCCCCGGTAGCTGCCGTTCGACTTGCTCTGCAGCGAACGCCCGGCCAGGACGGTAGCGATGTGGGACGAAGCTGCCTTTTGCAGGTGCGGCAGATGAAGGCGCACCGTCTTCGCCAAAGCGGCCCGTTGGGCGGGGAGCCAACTTGTAGAAACTGGGCAAGAGGGGCAGATTTTTCGCTAGCCGATGTCACAACCGCCTTCCCTCGACCGTCATGGGGGTGTCAGTTGCAAAAGGAGAGAGCGATGACCCCCCGGATGACCGACCATTTCAAACGCATCGGCCAAGCCTTCAACGGACTGGTCACCTTCGAGACCGAGCTGCGCAAGGGTCCCCTGGAGCCCGCACTGCTACATCTGGTGAAAATGCGCGCCAGCCAGCTCAATGGATGCGCCTTCTGTCTGCAGACGCACGCGTCCGAGGCGCTGAAGGACGGCGAAACCCACCTGCGGCTGCACATGCTGGCGGGCTGGCAGGACAGTACGCTGTACTCGCCGCGCGAACGGGCGGCACTGGCCTGGGCCGAGGCAGTGACGCTCGTTGCTCAGAGCCACACGCCGGATGCGGACTGGGAGGCGCTGCGCGCGGAATTCTCCGAGGATGAGGCGGCATACCTGACCTTCGCCATCGCGGCGATCAACCTGTGGAACCGGACCCAGATCGCTTTCCGCGTGGCCCATGCCACCGAGCTTCCGGCCGAGCGCACCCGTGTCGCCTGACGTTTACCTGCAGATTTTCGAGACGCGGCGGCCCCAGCTGCTGCGTCTTGCTTATCGGATGCTGGGCTCGCATGCCGAGGCGGAAGATGTGGTACAGGAAGCATGGATCCGCTGGCAGGCCGCCGATCATGCGCAGGTCGCCAACCCGGCGGCCTGGCTGAACCGGGTAGTGTCGCGCCTCTGTCTGGACCTGATGCGCCTGGTCCGGCACCGGCGCGAAAGCTACCCCGGCCCCTGGCTGCCCGAACCGCTGATCGAAGAGCAGGATGCCGATCACCGCCCAGATAACCTGACCCTGTCGCTGATGATGGCGCTGGAGCGACTGTCCCCGCTGGAGCGTGCGGCCTTTCTTCTGCATGACGTCTTCGGCCAGTCTTTCGATGAGGTGGCGCTGGCCCTCGACCGCTCACCTTCAGCGGCGCGCCAGCTGGCGGTGCGCGCGCGGGCGCATGTTCATATCGACCGCCCGCGCTACAAGGTAGAGCGAGAGGCAGCGGAAGACCTGACCCGTGCCTTCTTCGAAGCCTGCAAGACGGGCGATGCGGCGGCCTTGTCCGGTCTTTTGGCCGAAGGCGCGGTGCTGCATTCGGACGGCGGCGGCAAGGTCTACAACGTGCTTAACTTGATCGAGGGCGCGCAGAAGCTGCTGCGGATGTTCACCAGCCTGTCGCGCAAGCGGGGGGACGAGATGGAATTCGTACAATTCACTTTGATCGACGCCCTTCCCGGATATGTCTGGCGAATGGGGGACCAGATCCAGACCACCGCGCTGGAGATAGAGGACGGTCGCATCACCCGCGTCTACACTACACGCAATCCCGACAAGCTGACCCGTATCGTGCTCAACTGATCGTGCCACAGGGGTGGCTTCCGACAACGCGGCCACGCAGAATTGGTTGAGGCCGATAGGCAGCTTTGGGCCGCGTTTCCGCTGCACAAGCGACCGGCCTGCCTTGCTGCGGCCAGCCTCAACTTCCGCAAACGGCTCTTCATGTCGATCCTGACGGCCTGACCTCGCCACTGTCGCTGGACCGGACGAGCGGTGGCGGCTATGCGGGACATGGCTGCCGTTCACTGACGTAAGGACAGCACCCCCGCCCCGACGATCATGATCATACCGATGGACGCCATGAGGTCGGGCGTTTCATCGAAGAACACGATGCCCCAGATCACGGCAAATCCAACGTAAGCGAAGTCGAACGCGCCGATCATAGCGGGTGGGCCGTTCTGATATGCGATGGCCGCACCGACGCTGCCGATCAGAATGGCGGCGGCGAGAAGCCCCATCGATATCCACTCGGCTTTCCCCATTGGCGTCCATGGCGCCAGCAGAAAACCCTGCCTCAGATCCATCGGCAGGAGAATTATGATTGCAGCAGCAACACCTCCGACGATGATGAAGCCGATGTTCAGAGCCAGGGATAGGCTCAACGGATGTTCATCACGGCATCGGGTTCGCGTCACGATCATGGCCCCCGCATACAGCATGGCGGAAATCAGTGGCAGAAGGGCATAGACGTTGAAATCACCAGCTTTCGGTCGAAGAATCAGTAGAACGCCAAGGAAGCCGAAGACAACCGCGAACCATCCAATCTTCGAGATCCGATCCCCAATGAAAATGGCCGAGAACAGGGTGATGAAGATTGGAAGCGTGTAATAGGCCGCCGCCGCTGCGGAGAGTGAAAGCTTCGGCAGGGACAGGTAATAGCACACCCACATGGCAATCAGCATCAGGCTTCGCAGTGTGACCCAACCTATAGCCGCAGGCACACGAAGGCTCCCCAGCGAGAGGGCGAAGCCCGTCAGGATCGGAAGCAAGATCAGAGACCGGAGAACGAAGATTTGCCAGATGACAAAGCTGCCGCTGGTCATCTTTATGAGGGCGTCCCCGAGAGACAACGCCAAGACCGTCAGGATGATCGAGACAACGGCAAAGGGAATGCGGTCCCGGGACGTGCTGCTCGCTGATATCGACATGCGATTCCCATGCTGCTCACAGGAACTTTAAGAGAACATTCTTAAGGGGGCAAGGGCGGCTTTGGGCTCGGAGCGACATGCTGCGGCACAGCAACCGCCAGGTTGGAGCCCTCAGCCTTGCGGCTGGCCACGACTGGCGAGGCCGGCCGAGGGTGTGTCAAAACTCGGTGGCGTGGCCTGTCTGAGGATGATTTTCGTGCTGCCCAGAATATCGGCGTTAGATCGTCCTGTCGCGCGTATGATGGCCAGGGCCGGCTCGGAGGGCGTCGCAAAGCGCAGCAGCACGCCGGAGGTGGGACGGCTGCGCCCTGATCATGCCGGAATGGCCTGCATCAGGCGCCCGATGCCGATCAGGGAGATCACCCGCTTGATGTTGTAGGCCAGCACGTTCAGCGCCATTTCGGTGCGGACGTTCTTCAGCCTCCGCATCAGGAAATGGGTGTGCCCCATCCAGGCCTTGATCGTGCCGAAAGGGTGCTCGACGGTGCAGCGGCGCAGGGTCATCGGGTCTGTATCCCGGCTCAGTCTTTCGCGCATCGCGTCGATCAGATGCTCATGCTCCCATCGGGTGATGCGGCGTTCCGTGCCGGTAGTGCATCGGCTTTGCAGCGGACAGGTCTGGCATTCGTTGATCCAGTATCGCCGGACCTGAACGCCGCGCTCCTCGGTGGTGTAGCGATAGATGAGTTCCTCGCCCGCCGGGCAGACATAGACGTCGCGTGTAGCGTCATAGGCGAAATCGCCCTTCACATACATGCCTTTGGCCGCATTGCCCGAGGTGGCCGGGCGCGGCACGGTCGTGGTGACGCCCGCCTCATGGCAGGCGAGGATCTCGTGGCCGCTGAAATAACCCTTGTCGGCGATGGCATGCAGGTCTTCGCGCTGAAGAGCATCCTTGGCTGCGATCGCCATTGGGCTGAGTTGGTCCCGGTCGAAGCCCTGGTTCGTGACCTCGTGGGTGACGATGATATGGCTCCCGGTATCGACGGCGGTCTGCACATTGTAGCCAACCATGCCGCTGTGCCGGGCGCTCGTCGCCATCGCGCGGGCGTCCGGATCGGTCAGGGAAATCTGTCCGTCCGGGGCATCGGCCAGCGCCTTGTCCATAGCCTTCAGCCGCGCGATCTCCTGCCGGATACGGCCGTAGCGGCGGGCAAGGTGAAGCACTTTCTCGCTGCGGGCCTCGCCCGCTTCCTGGCGGTCGAGGCGCACCATCTCGTTGATGTAGCGCTCGACATCGGCTTCCAGATGGGCAAGACGGCAGGCGATCTTGTTTTTGGTGAAGTTGCGATCGCGGTTATTGACGGCCTTGAACTTGCTGCCGTCAATGGCGACGCAATCGCCCTTCAGCACGCCGATCCGGCGGCATAGCTCCACGAACTGAGCACAAGTCCTGCGGATTGCGGGGCCATTCGTGCGGCGGAATTCGGCGATGGTCTTGTGGTCCGGCACGAGCCTGCCGATCAGCCACATCACCTCGACATTGCGGCCCGCTTCACGTTCCAGCCTGCGGCTCGACGGGATCCGGTTCAGATAGCCATAGATGAACAACTTCAGCAGCACCGCAGGATGATACCCCGGCCGCCCGGTGCGCGCGGAGATCGACCGCACGAAACCGAGGCCAGACAGGTCAAGCTCATCGACGAACAGATCGACGACGCGAACAAGGTCATCCGCGCCGATCCAGTCCTCCAGCCGCTCCGGGAAAAGCACCGTCTGGCTGCGCTGAACGCCCTCGATGAAACCGACCATGCTGATCTCCCGCCACCGAGAAATCGTAGCATGCCAACGGGTTTTGACACACCCTCGGCCCATAACGGACGGTCGACTTCCCGCGGCGCTGCATTGCCGCATTCCCGAATGCTGCCATTCGATTGTTGGAGCAGAAAAATTCGCCAGAGCCATGTGAGTGATGCGGAAGAGCGCCCCGTCGAACCTTTTGGACAGGGCGCTGAAAATCAGCGAAGTACAAATCGGCCATATGGTTTCTCCGCGTGCTCTGTCTGTGGCAAAAGCGATCACGCAATGCCATAAGCGTCAGAACTCTGGGAGGAGACCTCAGGTGGATTATATTCTTCTCGTGCTCGCCGGGCTTGGCGCGGGCGCGCTCAATGCGGTTGCGGGGGGAGGCACTTTTCTTTCCTTCCCTGCGCTGGTCTTCATCGGCATTCCACCGATTATGGCGAATGCCACCGCGACACTTGCAGCCCTTCCTGGCTATATCGGCAGCACATGGGGTTTTCGAAAAGACATTCGCGCCGCGGGGCCGGTGAGCCTTCTGGCGATGATCATCATGGCAGTGATCGGGGGATTCGTCGGGGCATTGCTGCTGTTGGTGACCTCGAAGGAAACCTTTTCGGCCATCGTTCCCTGGCTTTTACTGTTTGCCACACTGGTCTTTGCGGCCGGACCCTGGCTGGTGCGCCATGTGTTGGGCCAGGGCAAGGCGCTTCCGCTCGCCGCCTCGCTCGGGCTGTTGCTGGCTGTATCGATCTATGGCGGCTATTTCAACGGCGGGCTTGGGATCATGCTGCTGGCGGCTTTTGGGTTCGTGGGTTTCACCAATCTGCATGAGATGAACGGACTGAAGAACCTGCTCTCCACCATCCTTTCGTTGGTTTCAGTTGTCACCTACAGCGCGGCGGGCCTGATTGCCTGGCAGCCGGCGATCATTTTGGGTGTCTCCTGTGCAGTCGGCGGCTTTGTCGGAGCGCATCTGGGGCGTCGCATCACCAATATGGCGGCACTCCGGCTGTTCATCACGCTGGTCGGGCTTGGTATGGCGGCAGCTTTCTTCATATGGTGATCGTCAGAGGCTGAGAGAGAGGGGACGGCATGAAGCTGCGTAATCAGATCCTCGCGCTTGCCGTCGGGCCGCTGGTCTTCGCCATCCTGGCCATTACCGGTCTGATCACCTGGCAATCCCTGACGCTTGCCCGCACCAGCATCGCAGCGTTCGAACGCAATATGCTGGCTGCGAAAGAGACCGAACTTCTGAACCTCACCAACCTGGCCATATCCGCCATCCGCGCCGTTTATGACGAGGCCGGTGCCGACGACGAGGCGGCCAAGGCCGAGGTGAAGCGCATCCTCAGCAGCCTCGATTATGGAGAGGACGGTTACTTCTTTGTCTATGACTATGACGGCATCAATGTCGTGCATCCCCGCCAGGTTTTTCGGCCAGGCCTGAACTGGCTGGATTTGATCGATCCGGATGGCAACCGGGTGATTTTCGAGCTGATCCGCAAGGCGAAAGAGGGCGGCGGGCTGTTTCAGTATAAATGGGAAAAGCCCTCAACCGGCGAGACCGTCGACAAGCTGTCCTTTGCGGTCGGGCTGGAGAAATGGCGCTGGATGATCGGCACCGGCGTTTACCTCGATGATGTTTTCGTCGCCACCGCCGCCGCCAAGACCGAGCTGCGCCGTTCAATCGGGCAGACATTCCTGATCGTGGCGCTCTTCGCGGTGCCGGCGGTGCTGATCGTCTTTGCCACCTGTATGACCCTGAACCGCCGCCAGCAGCGCATGGCGGATGGCAAGCTGAAGGAGCTGGCACAACGCATCATCGATACCCAGGAGGAAGAGCGCCTGCGCATTGCGCGTGAGCTGCATGACGGCATCTCGCAAAACCTGGTCGGCGTTCGCTTTGCCATCGACCTTGCCCGCCGCAAAGTGCCGGCGGAGAATGCAGCAGCGGTCGAGGCCATCGGCAAGGGGGCACATGCGCTGAATGACGCGATCAAGGAGGTGCGACGGATCTCGCATGACCTGCGGCCAAGGGTGCTTGATGATCTTGGCCTGACCGCCGCGCTGGAGGCGCTGATTGCGCATTTCTCGGAACGGACCGGGATTGCCACGACGCTGGAATCGGTGGCGTTCAAGCATATGCTGGTGCCCGAGGCGCGGGTCGCGCTTTACCGTGTGGCGCAGGAGGCGCTGACCAATATCGAACGCCATGCCGGGGCGACGCAGGTCAATCTGCGCTTTGCCAGCAGCGGTTCGAAGGTTGAGATGGAGATTACAGATAATGGCCATGGCTTCCCGGCCGGTGACGGTGATACCCGCGCCGCCGGTGGCCTCGGCCTGCGGAATATGGAGGAGCGGATGACCCATTTCGGCGGCAGGCTGGAAGTGGAAAGCTCACGCCGGGGGACGGTGCTGCGGGCCATTCTGCCAATCAGCACGATGAAGGATCGCGGCTTTGCCTGGCGCGAGGCAGCCGAATGAGCGTGCCTATCCGCACAGTGTTGATCGACAATCACCCTTTGGTGCTGGATGGGCTGCGCGCGATCCTGGAAACCTATGCGCAGATCGAGGTCACCGGCACCGCGCTTTCCGCACCGCTGGGACTGGAACTGGCATTAGAGACCCGTCCCGATGTGATCCTGATGGATATCAATATGCCGCAGATGAACGGCATCGACGCGCTGGAACTCTTCAAGGAAAAGCTGCCCGCAGCGCGGATCCTGATGCTCTCGATGCATGACAGCCGCGAATATATATCGACCTCGGTGATGTATGGGGCGGCGGGCTATATCCTGAAGGATGTCGCGACCGAAGAGATCGTCACCGCCATCGAGACGGTGGCAGCAGGCGGCACCTATTTCTCGGAAGGGGTGCGCGCCTCACTGATGGGGCCATCGGGCGATGCGCGCCAGCCGCTGACCACCCGCGAGCAGGCGGTTTTGCTGCTGATCGCCGGCGGCAAAAGCAACCGTGACACGGCTGCGCTTCTGGAAATCTCGGAACATACGGTCGAGACGCATCGAAAGAACATCAAGCGCAAGCTGGGGATCGCGACCACGGCGGGGCTGACCCGCTATGCGCTGGACAATGGGTTGCTGGAGCGCTGATGCGAAAACCCCCGGATGTCGCCACCCGGGAGCCTGGTTTTGAGGGTCAGTTGCCCGAGGCCTGCATCGCATAGGCATAGCTGTCATAGGTGTATTCCGCGACGCGGAACCACTCATAGCTTTCGTCGCGGAATTTCTTCCAGCCCGGATAGATCTTGGCCCATTCCGGATATTGCTCGGTATATTCGCCATAAAGCTCGAAGGTCGCTTTATAGGCAGCATCCATCACGTCGCGCGGCAGCGGGCGAAGCTGGGTGCCCTTGCCGACGAGCGAGCGGATCGCATCCTTGTTCTTCACATCATAGAGCGCCTGCATATTGATGTTTGCTGCCTTGCAGGCGGTGTCGAGCGCAGCCTTATATTCCGCCGGAAGCGCCTCATATTGCGCCTTGTTGATGTAGAAATGGATGGTCAGACCACCTTCCCACCAGGCCGGATAGTAGTAGTAGGGCGCGATCTGGTAGAAACCGAGCTTTTCATCATCATAGGGGCCGACCCATTCGGCGGCGTCGATGGTGCCGCGCTCAAGCGCCGGGTAGATATCGCCCCCCGGAAGCTGCTGCGGCACGGCGCCCAGCTTGGCCATAACCTGGCCCGCCACACCGGCGATGCGCATTTTCAGCCCGCTGATATCGGCGAGGCTGTTGATTTCCTTGCGATACCAGCCGCCCATCTGGGTGCCGGTGGCGCCGCCGGGGACCCCGATGATGCCATAGGCCGAGAGGAACTCGTTATAGGCCTCATTGCCGCCGCCATGATAGAGCCAGGCGTTTTGCTGGCGGGCGTTCAGACCGAAGGGAATGGTCGAGCCGATGGCGAAAGTCGGGTTCTTGCCGGTGAAATAATAGCCGCAGGTATGGGCGATTTCGACCGTGTTCGATTGCACGGCGTCGATGGCCTGAGGGCCTGGCACCAGCTCACCGGCCTGGAAGACCTGGATCTGGAACTTGCCGCCGGTCATCGCCTTCACGGCCTCGGCCATCACGACAGCGCCGCCATAGATGGTGTCGAGGTTGTTCGGGAAGCCCGAGGTCAGGCGCCAGCGGATTTCGGGCAGCTCCTGCGCGACAGCCGGCGAGGCAAGAACCGCCGTGGTGGCGGCCGCTGCCGCCCCTGCGATCCCGCCGCGCGACAGAAAGCGTCTGCGATCCATTGAATTCGTCATGTTTTTCCTCCTCCTGCAGATTGTCCGGGCACGCGCCCGATTGGGACGGTCTTTCCCCGGGCAAAGGGAAAGACCATGTTTCGCTCAGGGTTGCTGAGGGTCAGGCGCGCCGAACGAGGGCGCCGGGGCGCCAAAGGACGGGGCGGCACCGGATGCGGGGGCGCCGAAGGCCGGGGCGGCATCGCCCGGGGTGGCGAAGGGATTGGCGAAAGGATCATCCCCCTGGCCCGCGCCCGGCATGGGCACATTCAGCTCGATGGTCGAAGGATCGGCCGCGACCACCCCCGATTTGTAATGCGTCACGATGCCCGGGAAGGCGATCACAATCGCGACCATAACCAGCTGGATACACAGGAACGGGATCGCCCCCAGATAGATCTGTGTTGATGTCACCGGCTGGATCGTCGACCCCGTCACGCGGTCTTTATAGGCACGGGTCGGTGCCACCGAGCGCAGGAAGAACAGCGAGAAGCCGAAGGGCGGATGCATGAACGAGGTCTGCATATTGATCGCCAGCATCACTCCGAACCAGATCAGATCGATGCCAAGCGCATGGGCCACCGGCGCCAGCAGCGGCACGATGATGAAGGCCAGCTCGAAGTAATCGAGGAAGAACGCCAGGAAGAAGACCAGCAGGTTTGCTACGATCAGGAAGCCGATCACACCGCCCGGGATCGAGGTCATCAGATGCTCGACCCAGATATGCCCGTCAACACCGTAGAAGGTCAGCGAGAAGATCCGCGCGCCCAGCAGAATGAACAGCACGAAGGTCGAAAGCTTCGCCGTGGCGTAAAGCGCCTGCTGCATCAGGCCGAGGTTCAGCTTGCGGTTGATCGCGGCCAGAATAAGCGCGCCGACCGCGCCCATCGCGCCGCCCTCGGTGGGGGTCGCAATGCCAAGGAAGATCGTGCCCAGCACAAGGAAGATCAGCACCAGCGGCGGCACCAGCGAGGTGATCACCTTCAAGAGCAGCTTGCCCCCGCGCAGGGTGCGCGCCTGGGGCGGCAGCGCCGGCACTTTGGTCGGGCTGAAAATCGAGGTCAGCATGATGAAAAGCGTATAGGCCCCCACCAGCATCAGACCGGGGATCAGCGCGCCTTTGTACATATCGCCAACCGAACGGCCGAGCTGGTCGGCCAAAACGATCAGAACGAGGCTGGGAGGAATGATCTGTGCGAGCGTGCCAGATGCAGCAATCGCGCCCGCCGCGATCTTGCGGTCATAGCCGTAGCGCAGCATGATCGGGAGCGAGATCAGGCCCATCGAAATCACCGAGGCCGCGACCACGCCGGTCGTTGCCGCCAGCAGTGCGCCTACAAAGATCACCGCATAGGCAAGTCCACCGCGCACCGGCCCGAAAAGCTGCCCGATTGTGTCGAGCAGATCCTCGGCCATGCCGCTTTTCTCTAATATCAGCCCCATGAAGGTGAAGAAGGGGATCGCGAGCAGCGTCTCATTCGACATCTGCCCGAAGATGCGGTCGGGGATGGCCTGAAAAAGCGTGGCGGGCAAAAGGCCGAGCTCGATGCCCACGAGTCCAAAGCCGAAGCCGACAAAGGATAACGCAAAAGCAACCGGATAGCCCAGCAACAGGATGACGATCAGCGCCATGAACATGATCGGCGCGAGGTTTTCAGCAATGAATGCCATGATGATTTTCTCTCTCGCGTCAGAGGGCTGCAGCTTCGGCGTCAGCCGCCGCGACCGGATCGGGAATGTCGCCGCGCAAGATCGCGATGCGCTTGATCAGTTCCGAGAGGCCCTGGATTGCCAGCAATGTGAAACCGACCGGGATCAGCATCCAGGCGGGCCATTGGATCAGGCCGCCAGGGCTGTTCGACATCTCACCCGAGGCGAGTTTTTGCAGGGATACCGGCCAGGAGAGGTAGATGGTGATCAGGCAGAACGGCATGAGGAAGAAGATCGTGCCGAAAATATCGATCCAGAGCTGCTTTTTGCGCGACAGCTTGCCGTAGATCAGATCGACCTTCACATGCTCATTGTTAAGAAGCGTGTATCCGGCCGCAATCAGGAAGACGGCGGAAAACAGATACCACTGCGACTCGAGCCAGGCGTTCGAGCTTGTGGAAAAGACTTTACGGATCACCGCATTGATAGCGCTGATCAGAATGGCCGCAAGCAGCAGCCATGACACCGCTTTTCCGATCAGTGTATTGGCACCGTCAATTGCGCGCGAAAGCGCCAGCAGAAATGTCATGATATCCCCCCTAGATGCGAAACCACGCACCCCTCAATGCCAAGCTGGTCCCCCCCTCAGCATCATAACGCTAGCAGCCGGAAGCCGTGAAACAAGCGGCCAGCTTCGAAAAGTTCAGATTGATCCCGGTTTCTGGGTAGTTCAGGCCAATGGCAACCGGGATGATCCCTCATGCTGTCTTGCATCACCTGCAGGGGGCAGGACGTGGCTCGGTTCGGCGTCCTGGTCAAAGGTTGCCAGCATCCAGCAAAGCGGCAATGGCGATCATCCTATTCAAAGGTCGACGAAAGACACGCTGACCAATAAGCTGATATTCTGAGAGAAGAACACCATGCGGTATAGCTTCCCCAAACCGCTACTTTCTGTCGACCTGCGAGCATGGTCCGGCAGGGCAACGACCAGGAGCGCGGGGCCCATAGTGGTCCCTTGTGCTCTGAGGATGCCGCAGTGCAGCTTTCCCGAAAGCTGACTTTTGGCATGGGTGCAGTACTCACAGGTTGCGCCCGGGAACTACAAGGCGGCCCGGAAGCCTCAAGCTCCGGGCCGCGTCATTCGTCCAGAACTGAACTATAGAACTGGCTAATTACATCGCGGGCAGGATGGCGATGTCGCGGACATTCGCTCCCTCGATCCTGCCAACTTCGGTGGTGGCGCCGGTTTCAAGGTTGACCGAGTGGAAGCCCCCCTCGACCACCAGCCAGGCCTCATTTCCGCCCTTGCCGTTCGAGGCGATGTCGAACCCGGCCTCGGTTGGCTTGACGCCGATCTCGCCCACGGCGTTAAGCTTGCCTTCATTCGGCGGATCCTGGAGGACCAGCCAGCCGGCGGCACCGTCAATGTTGAAAAGCTGAGTTTTCTCGGTGCCCTTGTAGGAATTGGTATAGGCTCCGGCGATGATGTTCGGCGCGGTGCCATCCTCGTAGGCGTGGCTGCCGTCCGTCACGACTTCGCCGGTTTCAACCGTCACCCGCAGGCTGGTGCCGTCGCTTCCCATCACCCGCAGCTTGTCGGCAACCGGGTTGAAATCCACCGTGGCGGAAACCCCATCGGCCAGTTTCGTGGTCAGGGTGCTGACTTTGGTCGCCACACCCGATTTCGGATCGATGCTTGCCAGTGTTCCATCGGCAAAGACGCCATAGAGCATTCCATCGGCCGCGCGTACATCAATGCCCAGCAGGCGCCCCTCGACGCCTGTCACGGTAATCCCACCGGTGCGGGTCCAGCTTTCGGTGTCGAGCCAGTGCAGCTCATTCTCGCCCGAAAGGCCGACGACAGTGGCCGCCATGGCAGGGAGGCCAAAAGCCGAAAGCAGCAGGCCGGCGGTGACCGATTTGATCGTATTCATGGGGTAGGTCCTTCTTTGGTTGGGGTTTCGCCGGGAGCCCGGCAATAACGGGCCATATCCGTGCGGGAGGGAGAGACCGCGCGAAACATGGCCCGGGCCGTGCCGGAGGGGTTAGCCCTTCGGCAGCAGAACCTTGTCGATGACATGGATGACGCCGTTCGACTGCACGACATCGGCGATGGTGACCTTGGCCACGCCGCCAGTCTCGTCGGTCAGGGTAACCATGCCGTCCTTGGCCTCGGCGGTGATCTTGCAGCCGCCCAGCGTCTCGATCACATGCTTGCCGCCATCGTCCATCACCATCTTCTGCACATCGGCGGCCATGGCTTTGGCGCCGACGACATGGCAGGTCAGGATCTTGACCAGCATGTCCTTGTTTTCGGGCTTCAGCAGCGTCTCGATCGTGCCGGCGGGCAGGGCGTCAAAGGCGGCATTGGTGGGGGCAAAGACCGTGAACGGCCCTTCGCCTTGCAAGGTCTCGGCCAGTCCGGCCGCCTGCACGGCGGCCACCAGCGTGGTGTGATCGGCCGAGTTCAGCGCGTTTTCGACGATATTCTTGTCGGCGAACATGGCGGCGCCGCCGACCATGGGATTGTCCTGTGCCAGCGCAGCCCCAGCGGTGGCCAGCGCGAAACAGCCTGCGACGAGAGCTTTGGTAAGGGTCTTCATCTGACTTCCTCCCGGAAATGTCTGCCCGTTGATCGGGGGACGGAAGAAGACACGGAGGGCGGTTTCAGAAAGTTTCAGGCCCGCGCGATTTTTTTCGCGCGGGCCTGATTTTCCTTCCGGCGTCAGATGTCGAGCAGGTCACCCACGGCCAGCACAGGCCCGGTCGGCTGCCCGGTGGGCGAGCCTCCTGGTGGTTCAAGACTGATCGCCATATGGGCGGCGGTGGTCATCAGCGCACGGATCTGGTCAGAGGTGACGGGCACCCGCGTCGAGACGCCCGCCGGGATCACGCCAAGCGAGACCGGTGCCTCGCTGCCCCGCGCGATCCAGAGCTGGAAGTCGCGCCCTTCGACCGGATCGCCGGTCATATGGGCAAGGCTGACGCTGCCGGTCGCGGAATCGTAGAGAACCAGATAGGTCACGCTGCTGCCCTCGGCCGTCAGCGAGGCCGCAAGCCGGTCACTGGGCGGCAGGGCGGGGCGCAAGGCTGGCAGCGCCAGGGCCAGAAGGAAGGCCGCAGTCGCAGCACCCGCCAGCCCGCGCCAGAGCGCAAGGCTGGACCAGAAGCCTTTCCGGGCCGGGGGCTGACCAAACAGCCGCAGATCCAGCGCGCGTTTGACCACTGGTGGCAGGTTTGCGGGCACAAAGCCCTCGGCCATTGGCGCCAGCCGCTCCTCCCATTCGGCGACGAGACGGGCGAAAGCGGCGTCGCTCTCGACACGGCGGGTCAGATCTGCCTGATCCGCCGCTGACAATCCGCCCAGAACGTATTCGGCGGCCAGAAGGTCATCGCCGCCTTCGGTGAAGTCAGTATCCATATCGGTGTCGCTCATCTTTGCAGACACTCCTTCAGCCGCATCAGGCTGCGCCTGAGCCAGGTTCGCATCGTGTTCAGCGGCACGTCATGGCGGGCCGCCAGATCGGCATAGCTGTCCCCATCGAGATAGGCGCGGCGAACTGCATCGGCGCGGTCGCCCCCCAGTTCATCAAGACAGCCGTCAAGCTGCCGCCGCTCTCCGGCCGCAACCGCGCGGGCCTCCGGTCCCGGTGCCGGATCGCGGATCTCCAGCGCCGCATCATCCATACCGCTGGCCGTCTCGCGCCTTGAGCGCAGCCGGTCGATGGCCAGGTGACGGGCAACAGCAATCAGCCAGGACATCGGGCTTTGCCCGGTCACCGCGAACCGATCCGCCTTCAGCCAGATCTTGATGAAAACCTCCTGCACCACTTCCTCGGCCTCCGCCCGGTCTTTCAAGACACGCAGACAGGTGCCGAAAAGTTTCGCCGAGGTGGCAGTATAGAGACGGTCGAACGCATTCCGATCCCGAAGGGCGACCCGCAGGATCAGGTCCGAGATCTGGTCGCGGGTATTTTCAGAGGTCATCCTGGCTCCAGGCTGTTCACCCGATCATGCGATGGGCCGGGGCGCCGCGCAAGGGAGCGGGAACGTCAGACATGGCTGCTGCCGCGAGGGAGATCAAATCAGGACCGTCGCGCCTGCGGCGATCCCGAAGAGACAGAGCACGGCACTGTCGTTGTCATGCCTGAGGCGAGAAGCGCAGCTATACGGAGCTTTTGGCAGGTCTCGAAGTCCGGGTTCAGGAGGATGGTGATCCTGGTGATAAACATGTCTGGCTTCAGTCAGCAGGCCAAAGACTTGCCGATCATCTGGTAGCCGGATGGATCGTTTTTGAGGTCACGCGGTACGCCCCGGGCGGGAAGTTACAGCGGGCAAGGTTTTGGACCTCAGGCAGTAAGCGCCACTTCAGTTTTCGAGAGGGCACCAGAGCATGGTATCATCTGTCAACTCCGTCAGATGCCTGCATACCAGTCATAGCCAATCTGATCCTCCCAAAAGCCACCTTTGCCCAGGCCGATCGTGGCGAGGGTCGAGGTCACTTCGATCCGCATGATATATTTGGCTTGTTTGTAGCCCAGCTGCCGCTCGACCCGCAGCCGCAGGGGCGCGCCGTGGCCGACCGACAGCGGCTGGTCGTTCATCGTATGGGCCAGCAAGGTCTGGGGGTGGAAGGCATCGACCAGATCAATGCTTTCGTAATAGGCATTGCCGCTGAAATCATCGGCGCAATGCAGCACGACAAAGCGCGCCGCGGGTAAAAGACTGACCTGCGACAAGACGCTTGCCAGCGGCACCCCGGTCCATTTGCCGACGGCGCTCCAGCCCTCGACGCAGTCGTGGCGGGTGATCTGCGCGCGCGCGGGCATGGCCTTCAGCGCCGCCAGTGAAAATGTCATCGGCCTGGAAACCAGCCCGTCGACCTTCAGGCTCCAATCGGGAAACCCGGTATCCATATGGCGCTGATAGTCGTCAGATTTCGGCATCGTATTGCCGTTGGTGCGGAAATCGGGCGAGAGATCGGCCTCGGTGAATTCGGGGGCCAGGGCGTTGCGGCCGATCATCCGGTGGGTCGTATAGGCCAGATTTTCCCCGGTTCCGAGGACCAGCTCGCGAAAATTCGGGCTGAAGGCGAGGCCCGCCGTGCCGCCGATGATGGCGGAAAAGCCAAGCCCGGTCAGAACCGATCTGCGGGTGAGGAGGGGGGCCATCAGGGTTTCTCCTTCGGAAGCCGGAAGCGTCCGGTGATCATGGAACGGATTTCATTGAACGGGCCGGCCAGCAGAACCATCAGCAGATGCACCAACACAAAAAGCACCAGCCCGGTGGCGAAAATGAAATGCAGCGACCGGGCCGATTGACGCCCGCCGAAGAGGTCCAGCAGCCAGGGCATGCTGGCATTCAGCGCGGGTGACATGGTCATGCCGGTCAGCACCATGCCGGGGATCAGCACGATCAGAACCGAAAGATAGGCAAGCTTTTGCAAGATGTTATAGCGCAAGGCCGCCAGCCCTTTGGGAAACCTAAGCCGCGCATGTTCGCCGATATCATGAAAAATATGGCTGGGGCGCAGCTCGTCGCGGGTCGGCAGGATGTCGCGTTGCAGATGGCGGTTCCACAGGCTGCGCATGAGGTAAGCCGCAATCCCAAGGGCGAAGACCCAGGCGAAGGTCAGATGCCAGCGCCGGGCCTCGGCCAGGTTGTAGCTTTGGGGCAGGGTTGCCCAGGACGGGAAGGCACGGTTGCGGGCCTGCCCATTCGCATCGGTCCAGCGCCCGAGGATCCCGGTTGTTTCAACCGTAATGGATCCCACACGCAGATAGCCGGTATTGGCCTGCGTCGCCCCGATCTGGAGCCAGGCATAATCCGGGTTGGCGCCGTATTTGCCCCAATAGAGCCGGGGATGCGCGTTGAAGATCATCAGCCCGCTCATCAGCATGATCACGAAAGTGACGACATTCGTCCAATGCCAGAGCCGGGTCGACAGGCGGTGCCGGTCAACCATCTGTCCGCCGGAGGGCGGCGGGGCCGGTCTGTCTGTCTCGGTGATCTGCATGATGTGCCTGCCTGCGGGATGAGGAGGCCGACCCGGCGATGTGCCGGGCCGGCGGGGGGTCAGTTCATCGGCTTCATCGCGTCTTTGACCATCATGTCGGGATGATCGGCGCAGGTTTTGACCAGCGCGGCCATGGCGTCATCTTCTGCCATCATGCCGCCTTCCGGGGCCATCGCATCCCCGGACGCCATCATACCATCTTCGCTGGTCATGGCGTCACTGGCCATTACGTCGGGGGCCATCTTTGCGGCCTCCATTGCCGCCATCATCCCGTCATGGTCGAGGGCGCTGAAATCCTTGCAGGCCATATCGCCTGCCATACCTTCGGCCAGAGCCGGGGCGGCAAATGCGGCAGACAAAGCCAGTGCGGCAACAATGCGGATCATAGTTGGCTCTCCGTTGGGGGCCGCTGCGGCTGTTTTCTGATTTGCGCAGCGGCGGGTTGAACTTGGGGGGCTGGAACGTGATGGTCATGCGGCGACCGGCGCAGGGCGGTGTCGCCTTGCGGGGAATTGCGTCAGGTGGCTGCGGGTTCGGCCGGGCCGCGCCTCAGTCCATTTCCAGAACCGGGCTGGCGCGGTAGCTTTCGGGGAAGAAGGCCTTCAGATCCGCGACCTTCGGCAGATCATTGTCGATAATGTAGGGGCTGGTCGGGTTCAGGGTCAGATAGTCCTGATGATAATCCTCGGCCGGGTAGAATTTGGTGGCCTTCTCGACCGCGGTAACGATGGGCGCGCGAAACGCATCCGCCGCCGCCAGCTGCGCGATATAGGCGGTGGCGACATCCGCCTGTTCGCCACTCGTGGCAAAGATCGCCGAGCGATATTGCGGGCCGTGATCCGGGCCCTGGTAGTTCAGTGTCGTGGGGTCGGCCACCACCGAAAAGAAGATATGCAGCAGATCGCCATAGCTGACTTTGGCCGGATCATAGGTGATCCTGACCGCTTCGGCATGGCCGGTGGTGCCACGGCTGACCACCTCATAGCTGGCATCCCGGGCCGTGCCGCCGATATAGCCCGAGGTGGCCGAGCTGACGCCCTTTACATGCTGGAACACGCCCTGGACGCCCCAGAAACATCCGCCCGCGAAAATGGCGGTTTCCGTGCCGGTTTTTGCGGTCTCATCCAGTTGGGGCGCGGCAATCTGCACGCCCTCGGCGGCGAAGCTGGCACTTTGTGGCAAGAGGATCGCGCCCCCCAACATGGCCGCACGGGCCAGAGCGAGCAAGGCGGATCGGCGGCTGCGATGGATCGGCTGGTGCATCGGTTTCACTCCGGGAAGGGCTCAGGCCGCGTGGAAGGTCAGGGCCACGCCATTCATGCAGTAGCGCAGGCCGGTGGGCTGGGGGCCGTCATCGAAGACATGGCCCAGATGGCCGCCGCAGCGGCTGCAATGCACTTCGGTCCGGGTCATGAGCAAGGTCGTGTCGGTTTCGGTCCCGACCGCATCGGCCAGTGGCTGCCAGAAGCTGGGCCAGCCGGTGCCGCTGTCATATTTCGTGGCCGAGGAAAACAGTGCCAGATCGCAACCCGCGCAGGCAAAGGTGCCGCTGCGGTGCTCTTTCAGGAGCCCGCTGGTATAGGGGCGCTCGGTGCCCTGTTGGCGCAGCACATCATATTGGGCAGGCGTCAGAATCTCGCGCCATTCTGCATCGCTGCGGGTCAGCGGGAACGCATCGGCGGCGCTTGCGGTGCCAGCGCGCAGGGCCAAAGGCGCGGCAGCACCCGCAAGCATAAGCCTGATCATAAAGGAACGTCGGTCTGACAGCATGGTCCTGCCTCCTCCAGGGGATCCGGATCATCTCCGGTCTTCGGAAGGTCCATTCGCAAGGCCCTGCGGCTCTGTTACGCCGTTCACGCTTTGGTGTTCGCCGGACGCGATTTTTATGCCCGGGCACCTGAAACAACCGGAAAACATTGTCCCGTGTCGCGGCATCTGTAACAATCGGGCCAGGCGCTGCGAAGGGACCGGCAATGACCCCGACCGAAGACCCTTTGGCCCTTCATCTGCTGGCGGCCAATGCCGGTGACAGTCAGGCCTATGCCCGCTTTCTGCGCGCGGTTGCCCCCATCCTGCGTGGCATTGTCCGCGCCAGGGGCCGCAGCCTGCCGCCCGATCAACATGAGGATATCGTGCAGGACATCCTTCTTGCCATCCATCTCAAGCGCCAGACCTGGGATCCGGCCGCCCCCCTGCGGCCCTGGCTTTATGCCATTGCGCGCTACAAGGTGATCGACGCCCATCGTCGCCGCGGGATGAGCCTGCATCTGCCGATCGAGGATTACAGCGATGTCCTGCCCGCCGAAGATCAGGCCGATCCGCTGGCCGCCCGCGATGACCGGCGCGAGGTTGACCGGCTGCTGGACCAGCTGGACCCGCGATCCGCCGAGGTGGTGCGCGCCCTTGCCCTGCGCGAGGAACCGCAGGGCGATGTCGGGGCCCGGCTTGAGATGACGCCGGTCAATCTGCGGGTCACGCTGCACCGGGCGATGAAGCGCCTGGCCAGTTTCGGGCGAAAGGATGCCCCATGACGACGACCGATGCGCTGATTGCGCGCCTTGCCGATGGGCCGCCGCCGCCGCCGTTCCGCCCGGGCCGGATTGCAGCGATCATGATCCTGTCGATCCTGCTGCCTGTTGCGGCGTTTCTGATCGTGATCGGTCCTCGGCCCGAATTGGCGCTGGCCTGGAGGAACCCGGCTGTGCCCTTCAAGACCGTTCTGCCGCTGGTGCTCTGTGTCCTGTCATTCGTGCTTGCGCTGCGCCTCGCACGTCCCACCCCGCAGGCCCCGGTTGGTGGCTGGCTGCTCGTGCCTTTGGCCTGTTCAGCCGCACTTTGGGGCGGTGCCTATGCCCTGCGCAGCGCATCCGAGAGGTTTGCCGAAGTGAGCCCGGCCTCGGTGGGTGAATGTCTGGGGGCGATTGTCGTGCTGTCGATCATTCCGGCGGTCGCCATCATGCGGGTGTTGCGGCAGGGTGCCTCCACAAAGCCAGGGCTCTCAGGGGGGCTTATCGGCCTGACGGCCGCCGCAGGGGCCACGACAGGCTACTCGCTCTTCTGCACCCAGGACAATCCGCTGTTCTTTGTCACCTGGTATGGCATCGCCATTGCCATTGTCACGATCACGGGTGCCGTGATGGGAGCAAGGTCATTGCGCTGGTAATACACGGCCGATCGGCGTCCGTCCGATTTCAGCAGCGGCCCAGCCCCAGCAGCCTGCTCTGCGCGGCCTTGTGTTTACCGGGTGTTTGCTGGCGCACCAGGGTCAGGAAGGCCCTGGCAAGGATGAGCAACTGCGGCTGGTGCACTCACAGCCGGGCCGCAGTTGCTCCGTTCGTGTCAGCTTTCTGATGCAGGCTCACTGGAACGATTAGCCAGAATTTGGCGCAACGCCACCGCACCGAGAATGGCGGCTCCGATAATCGTTGAAATCAGTTCGGGTGCGATCATCAGAAGCGCCGCGATGGGCAACAGCATCCGCTCGATCCGCAACAGAGGCCCCATCAGCCAGTTGGTGATTGCCGCCGACAGAGCAACGATCCCGAGGACCGCACCGGTAAAGGCGATCAGGAAGGCCTGGATCGTGAAGTCCTGCGTCACCAGCAGCAGCGAGGGCGAGAAGACGAACATGAAGGGCACCAGCGCTTTGCCCATCGAGAGCCGGAAGGCGGTGTTCCCGGCGTTGAAGGCATTCGCCCCGGCGATCCCCGATGCCGCATAGGCCGCCAGCGCAACAGGTGGCGTCACATCGGCCAGCACCCCGTAATAGAAGACGAAGAAATGCGCCACCAACGGCTCGACATTCATCATGCCCAGCACCGGTGCGGCCACGGCCACCATGATGATGTAATTCGCGGTTGTCGGAATGCCGCAGCCCATCAGGATGCAGACAACGGCGGTCATGAACAGGGTGAACAGCAGCGCGAGAGTTTGCAGGCTGAACAGCTCGAATGGCAGGAAGCCGAGGAATCCATGCACCGATTCCGCCCAGCCCTGCGCCACACTCGTCACCATGAAGGCGATCTTGAAGCCGATGCCGGTCAGGGTAACAACCCCGATTACCACGCCGACCAGGGCGGCGGCGGCGGTGACCGAAAGCGAGCTTTTCGCACCCGAGACAAAGCCCTCATAGATGCCGGCGACCCATTCCTTCGCGCCCCCGGCCAGTCCGGCCGCCATGACACGCTGGATGGCATAGACCACGATACAGGCGGTGATCGCCCAGAAGGCCGAGAGGAAGGGCGTGCGGCCCGACATCAGCATCCAGACCAGCAGCACCAGAGGCAGGCAGGCCAGCCAGCCCTCGCGCAGGACTTTCATGGCATTCGGCAGCTCTTCCTTTGTCAGACCCCGGATGCCAAGGCGTTTCGATTCCAGATGCACCTGCACCAGCACGCCGAAGAAATGCATGAAGGCGGGCACGATGGCCGCGATCAGGATCGTGCGCAGCGGAATGCCCAGATATTCCACCATCAGGAAGGCCACGGCCCCCATGACCGGGGGCGTGATCTGGCCACCGGTGGATGAGGCGGCCTCGACCGCCGCCGCAAAATGGCGCTTGAAGCCGATCCTGATCATCGCGGGAATGGTCAATGCGCCAGTCGTCACCGTATTGGCGATGGAGGAGCCAGAGATCGAGCCCAGCAGTGCCGAGGACACGACTGAAACCTTGGCCGGCCCGCCCGAGAAACGCCCGGTCAGCGCGGTGGCCAGATCGATGAACAGCTGCCCGAGGCCGATCTTCTGCGCCATCACGCCAAACAGCACGAAATGGAACACATAGGTCGCGATCACGCCAAGCGCTGTGCCGTAGATGCCCTGCGAAGAAAGGTAGAGGTGGTTGATGATCCCCGACCAGTCGGCGCCGGGATGCACCAGAATGCCGGGCATCGACTGACCGAAATAGGCGTAACCGATGAACAGAAGCGCAATCACCGGCAGCGGCCATCCCATCGAGCGGCGCACGCCCTCCAGAAGGGTCACCAGCAGGATCGACCCCATGATGATATCAAGCTGATTGGGGTTGCCGATGCGGAATTGCAGCTGATCATAGACCCAGGGCACATAGAACGCACTGACCGCCCCCGCGAAAGCCATCACCCAGTCGGTGACAGGCACGCCGAGGATCACAAATCCGGTGGTCTTTTCACGGCCCGCATTGAAGGCGGAAAAGCTGAGATAAATCAGGAACAGCGACACGCCCAAATGCAGCCCGTTATGGGTCGTTCTGCGCGGAATACCAAAGCCAGCGGTGTAGAAGTGATAGGCTGAAAGCAGGAACATCAAAATCCCGGCGAGGATCGCCACGGGTTTCAGAACCGTTCGGAAACGGGCCTCGGGATCGTAATCCTCCTCCAGCCGCTTCAGCTCTGCGTCGGTAAGGTGGCGGGTCTCTCCACTCATGCAATATCCCCCGGGATCATTGTTTTACTAAGGCAAAAGGACGCGAGCCGTTGCCGGTCGCGTCCTCGGGAACCAGGATGTCGTGCCGCTTACTGCAGCTTACCGGCTTCCTTGTAGAATTTCTCAGCGCCCGGATGGAACGGGATGCCCGCACCCAGGACGGCATTGTCGAGGGTGATCAGCTTGCCCTTGGCATGGCCTGCCGCGAACAGCTTCTGCGTGGTCTCGTTGAAGAGCGCCTGGGTGATGCCATAGATCAGCTCTTCCGAGGCGTCAGCCGAGGTCACCAGCTGCGCGCCGACCGAAACGGTCGCCACATCGGCTTCCTGGCCGTCATAGGTGCCTGCCGGAACCGTGTCGGTGGCAAAGAAGCTGTAGGTTTCGCGCAGCTTGTCCACTTCCGGGCCGGAGATCGGCACGATCACAACGTCATGCTGGCTGGCCAGTTCGGCAATTGCGCCCGCCGGATAGCCGCCCACGAAGAAGAAGGCATCCATCGCGCCATCGCGCATCCGGTCTGCGGCCTGATCGGGCTTCAGATATTCCGGCGTGATGTCGGCTTCCGAAAGGCCAAAGGCTTCAAGGATGATCTTGGCATCGACCAGCGTGCCCGAGCCCGGCTCGTCCAGCGAGACTTTCTTGCCCTTGAGATCCGCGACAGAGGCGATGCCCGCATCCTTGCGCGCCACCAGATGGATCGATTCCGGGTAAAGCGTGGCGATCAGGCGCAGCTTTTCAACGGCGGGCTGACCTTCCCAGAGGCCGGTGCCGGTCTGCGCCCAATAGGCGACGTCGGATTGCGAAAAGCCCGCCTCAAGCGTGCCGCCATTGATCGAGTTCACGTTGCCGACCGAGCCATTCGAGGCCACTGCCGTCGCAACCAGTCCGGGCACGCCGCAAGAGCCGCCCTCTTCACAGGCGCGTGAACCGGGAGGGTTCGAGATCGCATTCGCAATCAGCCCGCCAATCGGGTAATAGGTGCCGGCGGTGCCACCGGTGCCGATGCGGAAGAATTGCATATCCTGCGCCGCAGCGCCCTGAACCATCATACCGACGGCAAGGGCTGCGCCCGCCATGGCCTTGAGCGAAAAGACTTTCATACGTGCCTCCCAGCAAATCTCGGGGGTTGGAATGCCCCGCCGGATCCGGCGGGCATGACCAAGGTTAGACTCACATCGCCGTGATGGTCCATCCGCAAAACTGCCTGTCCGGGAATTGGGCAGCATCCTCAGCGGACCATCAGGCTGCGGCAGTGATCGCCGCAGCCTGGAGAGCTGCCTTATCGCGGTTCGTCCCACAGCCCTTTCAGAATGGCGTAGCAGGCAAAAAGCAGCACCACCGTAAAGGGCAGGCCGGTCGAAACGGCCATCGCCTGCAGACCGATCAGCCCGCCCCCCAGCAAAAGGGCAATGGCGATCAATCCCTCGAAAGTGGCCCAGAAGACGCGTTGCACAACCGGCGCATTGGTCTTGCCGCCCGCCGCGATCGTGTCGATCACCAGCGAGCCCGAATCCGACGAGGTGACAAAGAACACCACCACCAGAATGATCCCGATCAGTGAGCTGATTGCCGACAGCGGCAGCTGGCTCAGCATTTCGAAGAGCTGCAGTTCAAGGGCTGCGTCCTGTGCGCCGGTAAAGCCGTCTCGCACGACCTGGCTGATGGCGGTATCGCCCATCGCCGTCATCCACAGCACGGAAAGCAGGCTGGGCACGATCAGCACCGCGATCAGGAACTCGCGGACGCTGCGCCCGCGCGAGACCCGGGCGATGAACATGCCGACGAACGGCGACCAGCTGATCCACCAGGCCCAGTAGAAGCCGGTCCAGCCCGCGGTGAAGTTGATGTCCTCGCGGCCAAAGGGCATGGCAAGTGCGGGCAGATTGGTGGCATAGGCGCCGAGATTGCGGAAGAACCCGCTGAAAATGTCTGCCGTCGGGCCAAGGGCGATCACAAAGACCAGCAGCGCCGCCGCCAGGAACATATTGATTTCAGAGAGAACCTTCACGCCTCCCTCCAGCCCGCGCACCACCGAGATGATCGCGATCAGGGTGATGAAGATGATCAGCATGATCAGGCGGCTGTCGGACTGGCCAAAGCCGAACAGGTGATCCAGCCCCGCCGCCGCCTGTTGCGCCCCGATCCCGAGCGAGGTTGCAAGCCCGAAGATCGTCGCAAAAATCGCCAGAATATCGACGATATGACCTGGCCAGCCCCAGACCTTCTCGCCGAAGATCGGGTAGAAGGCGGATCGCAGCGTCAGCGGCAAGCCCTTGTTATAGGCGAAAAGCGCCAGAGCCAGCGCGACCACCGCATAGATCGCCCAGGGGTGCAGGCCCCAGTGAAAGATGGTTGCGGCCATGCCGAGGCTGCGCGCGGCATCGGTATCCCCGGCAGCACCATTCAGGGGCGCCCAGTCCGTGCGCAGCCCGTCTTCGCCGACCGTCACGCCATTATAGGCCGCCGTGTAATGGGTCAGCGGCTCTGACACGCCATAGAACATCAGGCCGATGCCCATCCCGGCGGCAAAAAGCATCGAGAACCAGCCGACATAACCATAATCGGGCCGCGCCTCGGGGCCGCCCAATCTGATCTTGCCCAAAGGCGAGACGATCAGGAACAGGCAGAGCAGCACGAAAATATTGCCCGCCGTCAGGAAGAACCAGCCCAGATTGCCCGTCAGCCAGTCACGCATGCCCGTGAAGACCGGCTCGATGCTGTTTTGAAAGGCCATGGTCAGGATGGTGAAGCCCACCACGCCAAGTGCCGATATCGTAAAGACTTTCTGGTGGAAATCGAATTCCAGCACATAGCGCGGAGCGACATTGTCCTGGCCGATCTGGTAATCGGTCTCGATGATCTGGGTCAGGCCCTCGGGTTCGGGAATGGCGTCGGGATCAACGGGAAGCGTGCTGTCGGGGTCTGCGGGGGATCCATCGGGCAAAGCCTGGTCCTCACGCGGCGGCGTGTCGGGTGGAGTGGTCATCCTTGTCCCTCTTCTTGTAGCGCCCCCGAGGCTGCTGCCCGTGCTGACAGTTCGTATGCTCATGTGTCGCGCCGGCAAGTGCTGCGGCGGACAGATGGGGGGTCGTAAATTTTTCCGACAGCAGCCATCGCCGCGCCGGTCGGATCAATACGGGCAGTTTTGCCCTTTAGTTAACGACCGAGCGCTATGGCGGTTCCCGGAAAAGTGTTTTTGCATAAAAAAACCGCGATCTGGGCCACCCAGGCAGAACGCCGCGCTGCAAGAATTCGTCCGGCCGAAATCCCTCATAATTTGCGGGCCGCGTCACTCAGTCGGGACAGTGCTCTCACACTGGCTACTTAGCCAGGACCTCTCGCTGCGTGATAATGTAGAAGGCTGCTACTGCTCGACCCGAGGCTACCTGACCGCTGGGTCTCCCCGGCACGCCCATCGACCTCGAGATAGAGCGCTGAAGTTCCGATTGCAGCCAGCGTGGGCAGCGCGTCTAGTGTCCGCAGCAATGCCTGAGCATGCGCGACACGGTTCGGCTCGTTACTGATATGTCTATCCCCACCGCCGCCTGTTGCACCGAATGGCAATTGCTGCACTGCGCATGGATGGCCCCTTTCCCGAGTTTGCGGCAGCCACGATGCGGCAGCACGATCAGGCCGCTCCCCGCCCGCGAGATGGAACAAAACGACTCAAGGTTCCATGTTACAATGGCACCTGTCGGATCATCCGAAGTCAGGGTGGGCTTGGGGGCAGGAGGTATCGCCATGCCCATCGATTTTCTGCCGGCCCTAAGGCGTGAACACCCCGCCTGGAACAAGGGACGCATCATCGGCCAGAAGCGCCCCCTGTTGCCGAAGCATGTCTGGTCCATCCGGGTCCGCCTTGAGATGGCAGACAACCGGCGTGATCTTGCGCTGTTCAACATGGCCATCGACAGCAAGCTTCGTGGATGCGACCTCGTTTGCCTGAAAGTCCGCGACGTCTTCGCGGCAGGGAGGGTGAAGGAACGCACCTCGGTCACCCAGAGCAAGACAGGTAAGCCTGTTCGGTTCGAGATCACTGAAGCCATAAGGCAATCTTTAGAGCGCTGGATCGCTGAGCCGGAGATGCTCGGGCTGGAGTATCTATGGTCGAGCCGTTTGCACCACAGGGTGCATCTGTCGACGCGGCAGTATGCCCGCATCCTCCGTGACTGGGTCTCGTCGATAGGTCTCGAGCCGAGCGCTTATGGAACCCACTCGATGCGCCGGACGAAGGTTGCGCAAATCTACAAGAAAACCGGCAATCTGAGGGCCGTTCAGCTTTTGCGCGGTCACACGAAAATGGATAGCACTGTCCGATATCTCGGCGTCGATCTCGACGACGCGCTGACGCTGTCCGAGGGGATAGACTTGTAGCTAGCGGCCGGTCGGCGGGTTCCCTACCGGCCGGCCCAAAGCCGACGGTCGGTGTTGACTCCGATTGTAACGCAGCATTCCCGAAGCAGCCAGTTTGGCAACAAGCAGCAATCTCACCTCCATCACGATCCAATTCCGAATGAGGTACAAAGGCAGATCTACTTTTGCCACATCGACGCCTTAGATCACGATGGCTCGATGACCATCGACCTGTCGGGCGCCAAACTGTGGGGCATCACCGTCGTCGCCGCGCTGGAAAAGGTGAGCGACCAATTCCGGCGACATGATCTGGCGGTCGCCGTGAACCCGGCAGAGGTGCGGGTTCACGACCGCCTGAAAGCGCCGCGCCCCTGGAATCAGTTGATCGTCACTTGCTGAAGGCGTCCCAGCAGGTAGAACAGCAGGCCGGACGCGAAGGCGGTTGCGGGCACGGTGATGACCCAGGCGGCGACGATGGTCATGAAATGCGACCGGCGCACCAGCTTGCGACGCCGGCGTTCCTCGACCGGCATGTCGGGCAGCGCGACCCCGCCCGCCATCTCCCGCATCCGCCGGGCCTCGACCGCCTCGCGGAAAAACCCCACGCCGAAGATGCCGCCGATGGCGATATGGGTGGAACTGACCGGCAGGCCCAGCCAGCTGGCGGCGATCACCGTGACGGCGGCCGACAGCGCCACGCAATAGGCCCGCATCGCATTCAGCTTTGTGATCTGGTCGCCTACCATCTGGATCAGCCGCGGACCGAACAGCATCAGCCCCAGCGAGATGCCGAAAGCCCCGATCACCATCACCCACAGGGGCACGGCAATCTGATCCCCGCTGCCAGCATGGCCAAGCGCCGAGACGATGGCGGCCAGCGGTCCGATGGCGTTGGACACGTCATTCGCGCCATGGGCAAAGCTCATAAGCGCGGCGGACAGGACCAGCGGCAGCTGGAACAACACCTTCAGCGATTTGTTCCGGTTCTCAAGCCCCCGCGCGCGGCGGAGGATATAGGGCCGCGATGCCGCCCAGGCGAGGCAGGAACAGACGAGTCCGATCAGCATCGCCTGACCCAGCGAGATGTCGAACAGATGCTTCAGCCCCTTCAGCGCAAGATAGGTGCCAAAGGCCCAGCACATCACCGCGATCAGCACCGGCACCCAGATGCGTGCAGCAGCGATCTTGTCGGGCCGGTCGATGATGAGCCGATGCACGATCCACAACGCGCCCGCCGCCATCGCGCCGCCCATCACGGGTGACACGACCCAGCTGAGCGCGATGCGCGAGATGCCGGCCCAATCCACCGCGCCGAAGCCCGCCGCCGCGATCCCCGCCCCGGCGACGCCGCCCACGATAGCATGCGTGGTCGAAACTGGTGCCCCCAGCCATGTGGCAAGGTTCAGCCACAAGGCCGAAGAGAGAAGTGCGGCCATCATCGCGATCACGAAGACCGAATCATTAGCCAGCGCCTCGGGGCTGACGATGCCGCTGGCAATCGTGTCCACCACATCGCCCCCGGCGATCAGCGCGCCCGCCGTTTCGCAGATGGCGGCGACGATCAGGGCACCGGTCATGGTCAGCGCCTCGGCTCCGACCGCCGGGCCCATGTTGTTGGCCACGTCATTTGCACCGATGTTCAGGGCCAGATAGGCCGCAAAGGCAGAGGCGACGATGATGACCAGACTGCCCGAGCCGCCGCCCGCGATCAGCCCGCCCCAAAGCGCCGCCAGGGCGACGAAGATTAGTGCGATGCCCACCGCCACCAGAGGCTGCGAGACATAGGTCGTGGCATATTCCACACGCGAGATCCGGTTGAGATCGCGGTCAAGGATCTGCCAGCCCGGCTCGGGCTGATCGCGCGGACTCGGCTCGTTCAGGTCGGTCATGAGGCTTTGGTCCAGAGGCAGATTCAGGTTACGAAGGGAGGGTGGCGATCAGGCGGCTACTGTCGCGCAGAAGGGATGCCAGATCCGGTTCCTGCACATGCTGGGCCGCTTTTTCCGGCGAGAACCACTGCCGGTCCCGTTGGCCCGCCTCGGGATAGATGTCCAGCAGGCGGTCGGCATGTATGGCATAGACATCCACGACCGTATGGACGGGCACACCCCCCTCCAGCCGCTTGCGATAGCTGTAGCGGCCAATCTTTTGAGGGGGCGGGCCGTCAATGCGGATGCCCGCTTCCTCCCAGGCTTCCTCAAGCGCGGTACCAGCCGCATCCTGCCCGGTCTTGGGCCAGCCCTTCGGCAGGATCCAGCGTTTCGTCGTGCGCGAGGAGATCAGCAGGATCTCGATCGCGGCGCCTGCCTTGCCATGCCCCGCCTCGCGCCAGCACAAAGCCGCCACCTGATAACGGGAGGGCCGCTGCAGGATCAGCGAGATGAAGTCCGTCCAGAGTTTTCGCAGCATGTCTTCGCATTCCAATCCCGATCAGCCCTAGCAGCGCGGGCATCGGGAATCGAGTATGAATGTCATATGTGTGTTGCAAAATCATAGATGGAACAGGGTTTCCGGATGCACGTGACATGGATACGACCCACGTGTTCCGCCCCGCGGCTGGCGTTCAAGCCTGACCTGGCAGCCGCTCTCTCTTGGCCAGCGACAAGATCGCGAACCCTGCCACTCCAGAAACCAGCGATCCAGGCAGAATTCCGATATTCGTTTCGTTCCGGAAAAGCACATCGTCAAATACGAGCATGGAGATGAAGAGGCGGCTCTCGACGGCTTCCCATGTTTTATCAGAGCCATAGCCGCTGTCCGCGACCAGAGCGGCGGGCTGCAGCAGATTGCCGGCCATCACCATATTGTTGCCAGTGTCATCGGAACTCTGCCCGGGTGTGATCCCGGTCCTCATCGGGAAGCGAGCACCATTGACGAAGGACGATGGCCGCTGGTCGGGAACCCACCTCCAGAATGGCTAGGAGTCTCTTGTCAGCAGTCCCCGTTTCGCGCCCAACTCATGATGATGGGCACGGATCACAGTGCTATCAACCATCCGGTGCTTGTCTGGCGCGATCCCTGCATGGCTCGAGCGGCCTCCAGGATGTCCTCGCACAGCCCCGCCCAAGTCCGGCGGAACTGACGGTAGACCAACGACCACTTGCCGAACTCTTCGGGCAGATCACGCCATGGCGCGCCGGTACTTGTGCCGTGCCATGTCTCGAAGGAATGGCGGATTACGCTCCAGCAGAAAATTCCTTCCAGAACAAGACGGTGGTCCGCAGGATTCCGCCCGGTCGGGTGCCGGACGGCACGAATGAAGCCCTCGAGGAATGTCCACTCCTCGTCGGATGTCAGGTTGCACACCAAGTTCATCTCCCACGTAGAGATGAACTTAAATCTAGGTCGCCGACCAGCAGAATCCCTTTTGTCAACACGACCCAGGCCATGCAGAGCCTGAGAGGGTCAATGGATACCACAGAACCAACGCGCTCTTCGTGAACGCTTTCGAATCTGCGCTGCGGCTGCCACGCCGCAACACGGTCAGGCCGCTTTCTGCCCATCACAGTAAGCTATGCAGCCGGGCTCTACATGTCGTGTGAATGACCGCTTTCCCGCTGTCGCCGCAACTGCATTGCTGCACTATCGTCGGTTGGCTTTCCGCCCGTCTGTGTCGTTTTCTCAACGATTGGGAGCTTTGGACTTCGGCTGATGTATACGCCTGCTGACGTTGGTGCGGAAGGTATTCCGCAAATCCTTATTGATCAGGTCCAGGTCGAACCACTCGGGGTCGAAATGTCCGCCTGCCCAGCGAAGATGCGCCTTGTGGTCTTCATGCTCCGGGTCGCGGATCGTCTCGAGGAATTCCGCGTATGACCACGGGCCTCCAACGTCTTCTGGCGGTCGTGCGCGGGCACCGTCAATGCATTCGGCATGGCGGGGCGGGGGATCGAGGGCCAGCCATTCCTCGATCCGGATCGCATGGGTCCAGTCATCGCCGAAGTCATAGAGATAGTTGAAGCTGAGATCCTGTCCGGTGAAATCGGCCAGTCTGACCTCAGTGTAGTCGAGGATCCGCGTTCCGCCAAAACCATCCTCAAGCTGATCGAGGTTGCCATAGCGCAATCCGCCGATCCGGAACTCGTGCAGATGGCTGTCGGTCCAACTGAACGCGGCTTGAAGCACGAGATGGAGCCTGTCGAGGGTCCAGTCCGCTGGCACGACCAGACGCCGCCATATCGGTGGGTCAATATCGGCCAGCGTGACGTGCAAACGGACGGCGTTCACCGGCTGGTACATGGCGGGAGCTTCCCAATCAGATCGCGAAATCCTCGAGAGACTTCCCGGCAGCGAGTGCCTCGACAATCCATGCCGGTTTACGCCCGCGACCCGACCAGGTGATCTCGGCGTTCTCGGGGTGGCGATACTTCGGCTCGGATGCTGCACGTTTACGGATCGGAGCGGATCCGGCCAATTCGTCAAAGCTGAAGCCGAGTTCGCGTGCCAGTTCTGCGACCTTGGCGCGTGCCTCTGACTTTCGGCGATCCTCGAAACTTGTGATGGCCTTTGCAACGTTCTTTTCGAGTTGCTTCAGCTCCGTGAGTGACAGGGCGTTGAGATCGATATCGGCCATTTTGTCCTCTTTGATTGCCCGTATGGTTTTACCCAGGCATACGTGACGGTGTTCGAGCGGCTTTGGGCGATGGGAGCCGCGAATACCAGACAGATAAGCGCATATGCTGCGGAAATTACAACCAATCTGGGGTTGAAACTGCACAGCTTCGGGAAATCAGGTGATGGCCGCACGGTAAAACCGAGAGGGCCGGAGTGAAGCCTGACCCGTGATCGGGTCTTGCGCTGCCATTATATCCCCGTTCCGGAGTGAGGCCCGCAGCTCCCTCTGAGAGTTAAAGTGTTGGGTGGGTTTCCCGTGACGGGTCCGGGCTGGGGGAGAGGCCTCCGGCGGCCCGTCGCGGAGTGACTGTCATGAACAACATGCAGAATTTGGAACCCGCGCGCCCGGTGCTCGGCAGCTACAAGGTGGATGTCAGCCGGGGTGAGCGCAACGGGCGGGTGTCATCCGAGTGGTTCAACCGGCCCGATGATGAACGCTATCTCTCGCTCGATGACCTCTGGGCCTCGGTCAAGGCGCGCTCGGAGCGCAGCACGTCCCGCGTCGTCGAGACGGCGAGGATCCATGTCGAGGCCAGCCGCGACAATGCCGAACGGCTGCAGCTGATCCTGCCGAAGGCGGATGCGCCGCTTACGCCGACCCATTGGGCCTTTGGCCAGCTTGCCAGCCTGGTCGGTGCGCCAGCATCCTACCTGCGTCAGCTGCCCGCACCTCTGGCGGGGATCAATCTGCAGTATGGTCTCTCCGGCCATCGGGCCGAGCAGATCAAGACCTTCGAGACCGAAGATGGCAGGACGGAACTGCGCGCGGTCACCGGCCCGGATTACGGACGAATCTATGATCACGAGTTGGTCGAGGCTGTGCAGCGCATCGCAGGCAATGGCACCGGCGACACCCGCTGGAAGGTGCCCGGCACCCTCGACTGGTCGACCGGGGTCTACAACCCAGACGTCGACATCACTCGCGACACGACCACGCTCTATGCCTCGGACCGCGATGTGTTCCTCTTCCTCGTGGATGATCACAATCCGATCGAGGCGGGCAAACTGCCCGATGGATCTCCGGATCTCTACTTCCGGGGCTTCTATTGCTGGAACTCGGAGGTCGGGGCAAAGACACTCGGCATCGCCAGCTTCTACCTGCGCGCCGTGTGCCAGAACCGCAATATCTGGGGGCAGGAAGAATTCCAAGAGATCACCATCCGCCATTCGAAATACGCTGCCTCCCGCTTCGCGCATGAGGCAGCCCCGGCGCTGACCCGCTTTGCCAATTCCTCGCCCTCGGGGTTCATCAACGGGATCAAGGCGGCCCGCCAGCAGATTGTGGCCCGGACGGATGAGGACCGGGAAACCTTCCTGCGCAAGCGCGGCTTCTCGAAGCTCGAAGCGGGCAAGATCATCGACAAGGTTCTGGTGGAAGAGGGCCACCCGGCAGAGAGTATCTTTGACTTTGTTCAGGGGATCACGCGCCTCGCGCGGGACAAGACCCAGCAGGACACCCGGCTTGAGCTGGAGGGCAAGGCCAAGAAGTTGCTCGAGCGCGCGGGCTGAAGCCGGCTGCATTTCAACACTTACCACCATCGCGCGGCAGCCCGCCTGCAGGTCACGGGTTGCCGCGTCTCTCACCATTTCAAGCCCGAGCGCTCGCGGCCCCATAGGCACCGGCGGCGGGCTTCTCATTCCGCGAGACCCCTGATGCAAACCTTCGACGAAAAAGTGGATACCGCTGTTTACGCCGCCTTCATGGCGCTCGGCCTTCCGGTTGCCACGAATATGGAGCTGGCGGTCCGGCTCAACGACTCCATCACCCAGGAATTCCAATTCGTCGTGTCAGATGATGACGACGATGGGGGCGCAAGGCTTGCCGGCGGGCCCGGAGGCCGGGCCGATGACTGAGCAGGAGCAAACCGTCATCCTTGAAGCGCGCGAGATTCTTGCGCGCTATTTCAACCAGAACCCTATGCTCTCCTCGTGGCAGGCCGTGCTGGACTATTGTGCCCTGGCTGTGCGCGGTGAGGTTGAATGCTTTCACGTACTCTACCTGGACCGGAAAAACCGGCTGATTTCCGATGTTCGGGTCTCGGTCGGCACGGTCGATCATGTGCCGGTCTATCCACGCGAGGTGCTGAAACGTGCGCTTCTGATGAACGCGTCGGCGCTGATCCTCGTGCACAATCACCCCAGTGGTGATCCCGAGCCGTCGGATGCGGACCTGAAGATGACGAAGGAGATCCAGAAGGGCTGCAAAACGCTGGGTCTTACCCTGCATGACCACATCATCGTCGGGGCAGGGCGCGAGATCAGCCTGCGTGCCCGCGGTGATCTATGAGCGACAGGCGGCAAGATCTCCACAGGACGGGTTTGGCTTGCAACATGTCACCTGAAGCGTCAGTCAGATGGTCTGCGAAGAATTGCGGTTTCTTGACGGGCAAGATTTAGATGGCGGTTCCCAATTCCAAAGCCGAGTTACTGGCGGCGATTTCAGTGACATATGATCGCCTCTCCGCCGATCTCGCGAGGGTTCCCACTGACCGTGTACGGGAAGCATCACTCGCGGGTCACGCGGCGGGGACCATGATGAGCGCTGCCGATTTGGTGGCGTACCTGATCGGGTGGAACGAGTTGGTTCTGAAGTGGCTGGAGCGAGATGACCGGGGCGAACCGGTCGATCATCCCGAGGCCGGGTTCAAATGGAATGAACTCGGTCTGCTGGCCCAGAAGTTCTACAGGGATCATGAGGGTCTGGATTGGTCCAGCCTGTTGGCACGCCTTACCGAGGCTAAGACCCTGCTGGTCGACAAGATTTCCGCTCGGTCCGACGCCGAACTCTACGGCGGGCCCTGGTATAGGAAATGGACGAAGGGCCGGATGATCCAGTTCAATACATCTTCTCCCTATGCCAATGCGCGAGCCCGGATCCGGAAATGGCTCAAGGAGAAGCGCTGAGAGCGATACCGCTCTCTGCTGCAAGGGGAAACCTGTCCATGCAGCAGAGGCGCCTGGTCTGCCTGTGGCCTCACGCCTTCAGCGCGTCTTTCACGGCCTTGGAAGGCGTAAAGGCCAGCTTCTTCGATGCGGCAATGGTCACGGTCGCTCCGGTTGCCGGGTTGCGGCCTTCGCGCTCCGCGGTTTCCTTGACCTTGAACTTGCCGAAGCCCGGGATCGAGGTTTCTTCGCCGGCAATGGCGGCGTCGGTCACGGCTTTGAAGACCGCCTCGACGGCAGATTTGGCCTGAGCCTTGGTCAGGCCATTCTCTTCCGCGACTTTGGCGGCGATATCGTTGATCGTGGTCATAAGACTAACTCCGGTTGGATCCCGATGACCATGGCAGCTTTGGCGCGCGACCGGAATCGTCAATTTCGAGCCGCTCGGCCGTTCAAGCCGTTTCCTGCTTCTTCGCCTCCGGCGAGATTTCGACGCGCTCAACCGCCGAAGGAGCGTAATCGCGCATGCGGTCCATTGTCTGCTGGCAGGCCTCATCTGTGGCTTGCAGCGGGGTGTTCGCCAGTTGCCGGAGAGCGCCGATAGCCGTCTCCTGTGCTGTCGGCTTTCCTGCCCCGAGGGCGATTGTTCCGATCGGCTCGTTCGTCTGCATGAACATTTCCAGCCACAGCCCGACATAGTCCGTGCCATTGCCGAGCGGTGAAGCAGCCGTCGGGTCCAGTTCATAAACCATCACGCGTGCGTCGCTCTCACTGGTTCCGGCCGGTTGATAGCTGCCGAATGCACGGCGCTCCAACATCCAGGACAGCGCGATCATCGGTGCGTTTTCCAGCGCCGCCGCCAGATCTTCGGCTCTGTCGATCTGCTGTGGCAGCAGATTGGTGTCGAGGTGCCGCCACTGGCTGGTGGTGCCGGAGTAATATGCAAGCAGATAGCGCATTGTCAGCATGCCCATATGTTCTTGTTGTCGCTGGCATCTTCGCCCGACCAGGAGGTAGGGAGCGCGTCTTCTGCTCGCAAGGATCTGCGGTGAGTGCTGGGCGGGATGCCGCCCAGAGGCAGTCGTCTTGCCTGCCCGCACGGCGCTAGCGGCGCGACAGCAGCCTGCCTAGCCAACCACTTTTGCCAGCGGCGTTGCGCAGCTTTGACCTGGGTGACCAGGCAAGAACTTCGCGCCCCGCTTCGGTCAGCTGGTAGCGTTTCGCGCTCACTACCCTGAAGAGCCCGCGATCCGTCAGGCGCTCGGCGATCTGCTCGGTCTCCGCGTTCTCCTCCGACCCGATCAGCGACAGGATTCCCTCAGGCTTACCCTCCGCGTCGCACAGGAGGTCGAGCCATGAAGATGGCAGGTCATCGTCGGACAACGCAGGGCTCCGGAGATGGAGACGCGTCGGGCGCCGGGTCGATTTGCATCGCAGGCATCCCTGTCCGCCCTCAGCGGACGACCAGCACCGGGACCGGGCTGTGTGCCAGAACTTCGGCAGTCTGGCTACCGAGCAGCAGGCGTCCGAGGCCACGCCGCCCATGCGAGGACATGCAGATCAGACTGCAATCCCGCGCTTTTGCGGTTTCGACAATCGCCTCGGCCGGCTGGGCATTCGGGACATGGAGAACCTCGGCGGCCACGCCGATCTTGTCAGCCGCTTCTTTCGCGGTCTTCAGGATGCCATCTGCCAGCTCCTTCTGGCTTTCCTCGAACCCGCCGCTGACCTCGATGGGCGCGACCCATGCCCCGCCCGCAGCCGCCGCATAGATCGGGAAGGCTTCCGTCACGGTGACGATGGTCACCTTCGCGCCGAGGGTCTTTGCCAGCGTCAACCCGTGGTCGAGCCCCTTGGTGGCGGTTTCCGATCCATCGGTGGAAATCAGGATGTGATGATACATGAAAATTCCTTTTGGCTGACAGGGAAGATCTGGCGCATGGCGGGATCGCCATGTTCTCGCACAAGCTTGCGCTTAGGCCAAGGAATTCCCGGAAATATCAATGCTCCAGACGGAACTCGGCTCATTGCGGGTTTACTTCTTCTTTCCGGTTCTTCTCGGCCCGCCGGGCAGGAGAGGGAGAGAGGGGAGGGGGTTTCCATGACGGGTTGGTAGCTGGAGAGAGGGTCTCCCCGGCGCCCGTCCTCGGAGTATCTGACATGGCCACTGCCGTTCAGAAAGTCACCCTGTCGTCCTCGCGCGACATCCCCTTCAACAAGCTGGTGCTGAGCCAGTCGAACGTCCGGCGGGTCAAGGCCGGTGTCTCGGTCGATGAACTGGCCGAGTCCATCGCCCGTCGCGGACTGATCCAGTCCCTGCATGTCCGCCCGGTTCTGGGCGAGGATGGTGCCGAGACCGGCCTGTTCGAAGTACCTGCCGGCGGCCGCCGGTTCCGGGCGCTTGAGGTGCTGGTGAAACAGAAGCGCCTCGCCAAAACCGCACCGGTTCCCTGCATCGTCTCTGACGCTACCGACGATGTGCTGATCGACGAGGTCTCGCTCGCCGAGAATATCGAGCGCGCGCCGCTGCATCCGGTCGACCAGTTCCGCGCCTTCCAGGCCATGCGCGAGAAGGGCATGACCGAGGAGGCCATTGCCGCCGCCTTCTTCGTCGACGCCAAGGTGGTGAAACAGCGCCTGCGGCTGGTCTCGGTCGCGCCCGCACTGCTCGAGATCTATGCCGAGGACGGCATGACGCTGGAGCAGCTGATGGCCTTCACCATCTCCTCCGACCATGAGCGCCAGGTTCAGGTCTGGGATGCGGTGAAGGACAGCTGGTCGAAGGAGCCCTATCAGATCCGCCGTCTGCTGACCGAGACCACGGTGCGGGCCTCCGACAAGCGCGTCATCTTTGTCGGCATTGAGGCCTATGAGGCGGCGGGCGGCTATGTGCTGCGCGACCTCTTCCAGCAGGACGATGGCGGCTGGCTGCAGGATCCGGCGCTGCTCGAGCGGCTGGTGAACGAGAAGCTGAAGACCGAGGCCGAGGCCATCGCCGCCGAGGGCTGGAAATGGATCGAGGTCGCGGTCAGCTTCCCCTATAGCCACGCTTATGGCATGCGGCAGCTGATCGGCACTACGGTCGACCTGACCGAAGATGAGCGTGCCACCCGCGAGGCGCTGCGCGACGAATACGACCGGCTCGAGGCCGAGTATACGCAAGCGGAAGAATACCCCGATGAGGTCGATGCCCGGCTGGGCGAGATCGAGAAGATCCTCGGCGCCTTCGAAATGCGGCCGATGATCTACGATCCGGCGCAGATGGCGCGGGCCGGGGTCTTCATCAGCCTCGATGTCGATGGCACGTTGCTGATCGAGCGCGGCTATGTTCGGGCCGAGGATGAAGCACCGTTGGAATCGGAACCCGAGATCGTCGATCCCGAGACAGGCGAAGTGCTGCAACGCGCTGAGCCGGAGGCCCATCATCAGCGCACGGTGATCACCCTCGGGGGCGAGCCGGCCACAGCGCCCGAAGAGGAGGAAGACGAGGACGAGGCAATCAAGCCGCTGCCTGAACGCCTGGTGATCGAACTGACGGCGCATCGGACCCTCGCGCTGCGCGATGCCGTGGCCAACAACCCGCGCATCGCGATGACCGCGCTGCTGCACCGGCTGGTGCTCGACTGCTTCGGCATCCGCAGTTCCGGCAATGCGCTGCAGGCCCGCATCAGCGAAGTGCATCTGTCGGTGCAGGCCCCGGATCTCGGCGACTCGATCCCGGCGCAGTCCATCGGCGAGCGGCATGCGGCATGGCGGGCGGATATCCCGCTCGATGATGGCGATGACCGGCTTTGGGACTGGCTGCACGCTCTCGACGAGGCCAGCCGTCAGGCGCTGGTGGCACATTGCCTCAGCTTCGGGGTCAACGCGCTCTACGAGCGTCCCAACCCCTATAGCGGCAATGGCATCAGCCAGCATGGCCTGGATCGCCGCGTGCAGGAGGCAGATCGTCTCGCGCGGATGACCGGTCTCGATCTGGTCGAGACGGGTTGGAAGCCGACCGTCGCGAACTACCTCGGCCGCGTGACCAAGGCGCGCATCCTCGAGGCGGTACGTGAGGGTGCAGGCGAGCAGGCTGTGGAACTGATCGGCCATCTTAAGAAGGGCGAGATGGCCACGGAGGCCGAACGGCTGCTGGCAGGCAGTGGCTGGCTGCCGGAGCCACTGCGAATGGACGCCCAGGATGCCGGCGCAGATGCGGCGGATGCCGGTGGCGCGGAAGCAGAAACCTTGCCTGACTTCCTCATGGGCGACAGCGAGGACGAAGAGCCTGCCGAAGATGAGGAGCAGGATCAGGCGCATCCCATCGCCGCAGAATGACCATTCACGAGGGCGGCCGCGGCCGCCCTCGCCACTATCCTCTCAAACCGGCTCGGTCCTTGTGACCGGGCCTTTCTTTTTGCTTACGCCTTTCGGTCATGGTGCAAAGGGCGCGCCCGCCGATGGGCTAATCAATGCCGGTCTAGAGGCGCGCATCCTCTGTTGGCGACCCCATGTCCGCTTTGGCTGGTCAGTTCAGCAGCACCATTCAAAGCCTCGGTGGCGCCGTCATGTCGCTTTGACGGGATTGATGGTCCTCGATCGCCATGTTCAGAGAGCGGGCAATCCGCTCGGCGCGCTCGATCACATGGGCGGCGCCTGCGGGCGTGCAGATCTCCTGCGCGGTCAGGCGGAAAAGCTCCAGCCAACGCTCGAAATGCGCCCATTCAACAGGAAGCGCGACATGGGCGGGCATCGGGGCGCCTTTGTAGGTGCCGGTCATCAGCGCCACCGAATGCCAGAAGGCGACCATCTTCTCCAGATGCGGCCCCCAGTCGGTGATCCGTTCGGAAAAGACAGGGCCCAGCACCGGATCCTGTCGAACGCGGTTGTAGAACTTGTGCACGAGGTCATGCAGCATTCGGCTGTCAGCCCGGTCTCGGCCATCAGGGCGGCGGTCACTTCGGGTCGCATCGTCGGGGGCAGGGTGGGCGCGGTACTGGTCATCTGGCTCTCCGGCTGCGGCGCGATATCGCACTGCCTTGCGGGACAGGATAGACCTGCTAATTGGTATTTAAAATACTGATTGGTTGCGACCATGCGCCTCAGCGCCTTTACCGACTACGGCCTGCGCGCTCTGATGCGGATTGCCTCGGATCCGTCGCGCGGCTTTTCCACCGCCGAGCTGGCGGATGAGTTCGGCCTGTCGCGGCACCATCTGGCCAAGATCGTGCAGCGGCTGGCGCAGGGCGGCATCCTGACCACCCGCCGGGGCGGCGGTGGCGGGGCGATGCTGGCGGTCCCGGCCGAGACGCTGCGCCTTGGCGCAGTGGTGCGTCTGCTGGAAGAGGGTGGCTCGGGGCTGGTCGATTGCCTGACGCCGGGCGCGCCGGCCTGCACGGTCGACGGGCGCTGCGGCCTGAAATCGCGCCTGTGCCGGGCCGAGGCCGCCTTCATGGCAGAGCTTGACCGCTCGACCCTTGCCGATATCGCGCTCCGTCCTTTGGAGGTTCAGCCGTGACCGACTGGCCTGAGGGGCTGCAGCCCTACAAACGCACGCCCGAATTCACCGAGACCAGCATTCCGCCGGGGCTTCTGCGCGCCCATGCCACCAAGCCGGGCACCTGGGCGCAGTTGCATGTTCTCGAGGGCAGGCTTCGCTTCCACGATCTGGTGCGGGATCGGGTGTTGGACCTTGCCCCCGGTGTCCATCCCGTCATCCGGCCCGAGCAACTTCACCAGGTAGCCCCGCTGGGTTCCGTCCGATTCTTTGTCGAATTCTGCCGGATGGAGGATTGTGGCCCGTGATCTGAGATCGCTCAGTCACTCGTCGACCTGAGTAGGTAAAATGCATGTATCCGCTACTGCTCCGAAATCATACGCCAGAACGTATCGTTGCCCGGGCTGCCAGAGTCCAAGGGGCGGACTACTACAAGATCATTTTGAGCCCTGATGCGAACAAAAGGACCGACAGGATCCCGCGCAGCCACCGATCCGACAGGAAGCGGCTGCCGATCCAGGCTCCGACCGACCCACCAACTGCGACTGCACAGAGCCAGCCGGGCAGGGAAGAAGGCATTTGGTCCCAGGCAGCATAGGCGCCGATCAGCGCTGCGGCCGAGTTCAGAAGGTTGTATACCGCCGTAGTCGCCGCCGTCTGGCGTGGGGTGGCCCAGTTCATGCCCAGGATGACGGGGGCCAGGAGCACGCCGCCACCCGTTCCCGTTGTTCCTGACACAAAACCAATGACCGCCCCGGTCACGAGCGCTGCCATGAATGGCGGCGTGACCGGGGTATCCGGGCGGGAGGGGCTGGCGAGAAATGCTGATCGTGCCATTTGAAGCGCGGACAGGATCAGAACGGCCCCGACCAACGGGAAATAGAGCGTTCCTGGCAGATGGATGGCACCACCCAGCATCGAGAAGGGGAAGCCGAGGATGGCAAAGGGCCAGACATTGCGCCACGACAACCGGCCATTTCGAAGAAAAAGGGCCGTGCCGATTGCCGCGACGAGGAGGTTCAGCGAAAGCGCCGTCGTCTTCATGGCGAGCGGTTCAAAGCCCGCCACGCCCATGATCGCGATATACCCGGACGCGCCCGCTTGCCCGACCGCCGCATAGACCAGAGCGACCGCCAGAAATGCCGCCGCGAGCAAGAGTGGTTCGCTGTCCAAGGATATGCTCCGAGCTGATCTTATGTCAGCATATGTCCGGTCCTGCCGGCTGGGCCAAGACCAGTGCGGGCGGAATATGGCCCGCGACCGCCAACCCAGGTGATACTCGCTCACCTTGGAACTGCCGCGCCAGGTAGATATGGTGGAAGGCATCCACCCGCCCGCCGGGCAATTGCACGTCCTCGCGCTGCCAGTTCCAGCCAAGTTCGTTGAGCCTGTCCTCAAATGGATCGGAGATCTCAGCAGACCAGAAGGCCGCAATCCCGCCTGGTCGCAGGGCATCCCGCACTGCGTTCAGGCCGGTTTGTCCGTAGAGGCGCTGGTTGTCATCGCGGACCAGAAAATCCGGCCCGTTGTCGGTATCCATCAGGATCACATCGAAGCCCGGGCCGCTTTTGGCAAGCAAGTCGTTGACATCCATTACCCTCAGGTCCACGCGCGGATCACGCAGCGGATGATCGGCCAGTGGGGCCAGAACTTCATGGTTCCATTCGGCAATTGCCGGGATCAACTCGCAGACTGTGACCCGCGCATCGGGGGGCGAGAGATCAAGCGCAGCCCGCAGGGTGAAGCCCATGCCAAGTCCGCCGATCAGCAGGCGAGGTTGGGGCACGCCGCCAAGCTGCCGCAGGCTGCGCTCGGCAAGCACCGCTTCGGAGCGCCACATAATATTCGACATCAACTCGATGCCGTTGAAGCGGATCTCATAGATATCGCCGCGTTTGCGCAACATGATATTGTCGCCCGCCTCGGTCGAGGCGCGGGCCAGTTCAGTCCAGAGTGTCATGACAAATCCCTCGGCCCCTTCAGGGTGCCGGTCTGATGTGTTGCAGGGGAATGGTCTGGGGTTGCCCGGCGGTCAGCGCATGCTCAGCGCACGGGCAACCCAGGCACATGGCGTGCCCTGGTCCCGATCAGCAGCGGGAAAAGCGCTGCGCTGGATTTGCTACCAATATGATCACTCATGACTGCTCTTGTGCCTGATCAACCCGCCTGGAGCAATGGTAGGGGTGAACTGCGCTTCTGAGATGAATGCCGGCTGGCTGGTTTGGGGCCTTTATCCCCGAGGATCGCCGTGCGTGGTCTTCTCCGATGCTTTTCTGAGCGGAATCGCCCTATGCTTTGGGCCGACGGACGTGAGCGGCTCCGCCAAAGTATTCATCTTCAAATTGCGGACCGGATTTCACCGGCGTCAACACGACGAAGAACGCGACCATCTTGCTCCGAGGCCGGTGGCAAGCGGAGGCATCCTGTCATGGGATCGGGCCCCTGTCAGAGCCAAAGCCCCATCCCCGCTTCCATTCGCAAACCTTGGTCTGATCCGTCTCTTTGACATTCAACCCCGAAGGGGTCGGCTTACGCGCGCGTGCCGCCCACGGGGATTCGGGCAAGAGGCCCGAACGCCCGTGGGTGATTGCAGATCCGGTCAGACACTTCGGGCGCCTGTCGAGCGGGGGATGGTCCCTCGTCTCCAAAGACAGGAGCCAGTCCCATGTCCAAGAAGGATGCCACCGCTTTGGCCGCCAGCCTCGCCGCCACGCTGATGGTCTCGATCGTCGTGTTTCAGGCCGGCGATGGCAGCCATGCCGCCATGCCCGCCGATGAATATGATGGCGATGAGACGCTCATCGCCCTCGAGATCGACCCCTGGCAGTGAGGCGCGCAAGCGCCTCACCCCCTTCGGGCGGCCCGCGATGCGCCGCGCCGCCCACCGGGGACGCGCGATCACCCGCCTGTGGCGCGCGCCGCGCGGCGGAGCCGGGATGAACCCCGGCACGGGAGAGGTCGAGGAGGGATCCGGGAAGGGCGAGCCTTCCGGTCCCAGAGAGAGCGCCGGTCGGCTTCACCTGTCCCATTGCTCTCAGGAGAAATCCCATGACCCACGATATCGCAGCATCCCCGGAAGCCAGCCTGGCGGTCGCCATGGCGCAGTTTGATGCCTCGCAGCTGGCGCATCAGACACTCCGCACCACCGCAATGGCGCAGAATAAGGAGGCCCTGTTCGCGGCCATGCGCGCCGCCGGGATCACAGAGATCATCGTCAGTTTCGACGGCGCCGGCGACAGCGGGCAGATCGAAGACATGGACGCCCGCCGTGGTGACGCCGTAGTGCCGATGCCGGACACGGAAATCACCCTCGCGCAGGTCAGCTGGGGCATCAGCGAGATTTCGACCAGCACCATCTCGCTGTCCGAGGCCGTCGAGAACCTGGCCTATGAACTCCTCTCCAACAGCCATGGTGGTCGGGAGAACTGCGACGGCGCGTTCGGGGAGTTCCATTTCGACGCCGAGGCCGGGACGATCCTGCTCGACTACAACGAGCGGTTCACCTCTTCCGAAAATTACAGCCATAGCTTCTGAGGACCGCGAACATGGCACATCCCTATCATCACGCCCTGTCTTCGGTGAAGAAATGGGGCGGCACCGTTGACGACTACATTGAATTGCACGAGTTTTTTGACTCGTCATAAGCCACGCTGGCGGACTTTCGACACCGTGCTATGCTCCATCATGCTGGTGGTGTTTTTCTGCTGCAGCAGGTGTTCGGCAAGACGCTTACGCTGTCTTCCGGCAGGGTAATCCCGACCCGCTGGGTGGGCGAGCAACATGTCCGGGAGGATCTCGGCCATATCCCGAGCTTCGCCGACTGGGCACGAGCGATCCGTCCGGAACCCTGGATGGGGCGCACGCCGAAATTGGAAGAGGAGGTCGAACCTTTGGCATCAGTCCTACCCATCCCGCGTGGATCCCTCTATCTGCTTCTTGACGTGGGGCCTGAAGCCTCACGCTTTGCAGTTCTGCGTGCTGCCGTGAAGTTGTTCCATCCGACAATATTCAACGATCCGGGGCTGCGACCTGCGCGGCGCAGTTTCTATCGTCAGATGCTGTCTGATCATGCCAATGTTCAGGCGCAGGTGCGTCCAGTGGCAACGCGTATATGGCCGCCTCATGTGTAAAGTCGGCCTGACTTCGCTGCATACGGGATGCTCCCGCATGCCTGTCCCATTGGCATCGCAGGCTGGGGGATGCTCTCTGGCGCATCTGAATGCCAATCTATCGGAGAGAGGAAGAGCGAGGGGACTTCGGGCGTGACGGGTTGAGGATCGGAGAGAGAGGCTTTCCGGCGCCCGTCATGGAGTGATCGCTATGACCTTCGCGCGTCCCGAAACATTTCGTCCTGTCGGTCAGATACTGGCTGCCAGTCTGGCTCCCGCTGCGCTCGTGGCCGCAAGGCTCCCCTTGCGGATTTCCTGCCTCGGCACGGTCAATCAAGACGCCGGAGATGATGCCCTTGGTTGCGACTGCCTTGTCCCGCTCGGGCAATGCGACAGGCCACAGCTGGCGATGCGTATCGCAGCGTTGAGCCTTTCCAGCCGTGACATTCGGGCAAGCGCCAGAAATCTCGCGCAGTTCCGCCCGCGCCTGGTGCTGATCCAGGACCGCGATCATTGCCTTGTCCTTGCGGGTGAGATCCGCGCCGGCACCATCCTCTGGCAGCATCCGGTCACTTCGGATGCCGAGGCCCGGCAGGTGGTGATCAAGGCCAGCAGGTTGCGCGGCATGGCCTTCCGCGAACCCGACACCGCTGCGGCGCGCACGCTGCAAAATCGTGCTGCTGTTCTGGAGGGCAGGCTGGTCGATCCGTTCTGGCGCGAGACCGCTTCCGATCTGCTGCGTTTGCCACAGGCCGCCTGATCCTAAAGCAAAATCCATCTCATCCCGCCCGGCCTCGTGCCGGGCTTTGTCGTTTCAGGAGCCTGCCATGGCCAATTACTATACCCATTTCTCCTGCCTGCTCGATGTAGGCACCCCCGAGAACGCTGCCCGGGCGCTCGATCTCTACAATGCACTGTCCAAGGAAAATGCGGCGGAAGACCCGCCGTCCGACGCCTTCCTGCTCTCGATCCAACCTGAGCATGGCGGCACACAGCTCTGGATCCGCGACGATGAAACGGGTGACCCTGAACATGTCATCCAATTCGTCAAGCGCTGTGCGGCAGCCTTTGGCCTCACAGGGTTATGGGGTTTCCAATATGCCACGACCTGCTCTTCGGCCCGGGTGAACGCTTTTGGTGGCGGGGCGCATGCCCTCGATCTCGCTACCGGCGAAACCGTGGACTGGATCTACAGCGGCAGTTGGCTGGAAAGCGTACTGGCGGGAGGCGATCCCTGTGCCTGAGATCGTGGAAACCCTTGTTTACAAGCTCGAAGAGCTTCCGGATGCCGCGAAAGACAGGGCGCGTGCCTGGTACCGCGAAGGCGGCTTTGATGCCGATTGGTATGACGCCGTCTACGAGGATTTTCAGCGCATCGCGGAAATCCTCGGTCTCGACCTGAAGACCCGGCCCGTCCGGCTGATGGGCGGCGGCATTCGACAGGATCCGTGTATCTGGTTCACCGGCTTCTCGAGCCAGGGGGATGGAGCCTGTTTCGATGCGTTCCTGTCGTACCGAAAGCGCGCCTCGCAGCGGATCAGGGATTACGCACCGCAGGATGGGGATCTGCATCGCATCGCGGACGTGCTTCAGGCGGTGCAGCGTCGGAACTTCTACCAGCTTCATGCCGAAACCAGCCACCGCGGTCACTATTATCACGAATATAGCATGGCGATTTCCGTTACGCGCGACAGCCCGACCTGGCAGGACATGACCGACGATGCCGAGGAGGTCGTGACGGAGGCGCTGCGCGATCTTGCTCGCTGGCTTTATCTGCAGCTGGAACGCGAACACGACTACCTGTCATCGGATGAGGCGGTCGATGAAAACATCATCGCCAACGAATACACCTTCACCGAAGCCGGTCGCCGTTTCGGATAGAACGTAGCCCGACCGACGCGAAAGCATGGCACAACCACAGGAGCGGGCAGCTTCCGGGAATGGGTGAGTGGCTCGGGCCGCAGCCTCTGTTTGGCAGAACTCACCGGAGCAGCCGGCAGGCCTAAGCAGAGCGCATGTGCCCGATCCGAGCTTCCCATCCGGTCAATGCCAAACTGTTCGCTGAGCGGGGCGCTCAGTTCGTGCCGCACCAGTCCCACCTGTCGTGCATCTGTGGACAGAGCAGGTCGCCTCTGCTGCCCGGCCCACAGTCAAGCCGTTGTAATCGTTCGGTCCGCGTGGATAATACCCGACTGGCCGTCGTGGCGCTCTGACCCGAGTGCCGGCTGTGTGGTGTTTACCAAAGGAGTTCGACCATGATCCGTTCGGAGCTGATCCGACTTATCGCCAGCGAAAACCCGCATCTTACAGCACAACAGGCAGAGCGGCTGGTTGGCTGTATTTTCGAGACGATCATCGACGCCATGGCGCATGGCAACCGAGTGGAACTACGGGGTTTCGGGGTGTTTTCAGTCCGCGAACGGGAAGCCCGGCTCGGGCGCAACCCCCGCAATGGGGTAACTGTTCCGGTTCAACACAAGACGGTCCCGTTCTTCACTGCCGGCAAGCAGATCCGTGATCGCCTCAACGGTCGCTGAGCCGCGACGCGTTCAGAGGGTTCGGGCCGGGAATCTGGCTGGCATGGTCAGGTCGGTTCGGCTCTGAGGCTCTCATAGGGGCCGCCCGGCAAGGGGCGCAGCACGCGTTCGGATTGCGCATAACCCTTCGCGAGATCGTCGCCTCGCTCGGTCAATCTGAGCACAATGACATCGGCATGCCTGGCAAGGATCAGGGCACCATCGCGTTCCAGATCTTCCAGAAGCGCATGTAATTTGGCGCGCTCGGCACCGAGGCCCCAGTCACGGAGCCAATCGAGCAAGACCCGGTCATTGCAGACACCTCGCGCTTCACCGCTGAGCAGGGACAGAATTGCAAGCGCCTGGTGGCGTGACATGGTCAGGTGGAATGGGTCAGGGCTGTTCGCCAGCTTTGGTGAGGTCATGGGCACTTTCTGGGGCATGGTTGCCATGGATCTTCTTCTGCTTTGCACAGAATGGCATTTGCGTCTGCCGGGGCCAATCACCTGTCGGATCGCTCGCTTGTCGAGGTATTGATCAGGGGCGGGGCGTCTCCCGGCCTTGCCGGAACCGGGCTCAGGTCCTGGCGGACGGAAGCCTGCGGGCAGTCTTCCCCCATTCGGGCAAGGATCCCTGACGCAAGAGACGGAGACCTGCACCCTGGGGTGGTTGGCCCTTCAGGGCATCTCGTGAGCATCACTTCGAATCCGCTCCTCGGCTCGGAGAGTTCGAGGCTGGCCGGGAGGGGTCAGGTCCGGGTGGTCGAGAGAGAGCGCTGTCCGGGCTTGTCCTTCCCGCTCTGCTGAGGTTCCTGACATGAACATGGTGTTTCCCGTGACTGATCCGGTCACGCCGCTGGCGGCTGCGCCATCAATCCTGGCTGCGGCCAATCTTCTGCTCCCCCATCTCGAACACGGCCAGCGCGTCGATGCCGCCACCTTGCGAGGTGCGATGGAAATGGCTTTCGGCGCATCCGATGCGACCGGCGCCTGGGACTGGAAGCTGGCCTATGAGGCCTGCGAAGTCGCCACCGTTCTCTTCTTGCGCAAATACGGAAAGGCGCTTTTCCGTAAAGCAGCTTCTCCGGCTGCACGGATTTCCGTGCTGGCAAAGATCGCCGGACTATTGCCGACACAGACCCGGCGTTCCGAGGAAAGCCAGAACTTCCAACAGTTCAGCACGCCTCTGCCATTGGGCCTTGCCGCTCTGACAGCCGCTGCGATCACGCCTGATGACAGGGTTCTGGAGCCATCGGCGGGCACCGGCCTTCTCGCTATCCTGGCGCAGATTGCCGGCAACTCGCTGATCCTCAACGAACTCGCCGACACCCGCGCCGATTGTCTCGCCTCGCTCTTTCCGGCCCTCGCCGTCACCCGGTTCGACGCCGCCCAGATCGACGATCATCTCGCCCCGGATGCCGTCCCGTCCGTGGTGCTGATGAACCCGCCATTCTCGGTCATGGCCAATGTCAGCGGGCGTGTGGCAGATGCAGCCTACCGCCATGTTGCCTCGGCGCTGGCCCGCCTTGCTCCCGGCGGCCGGTTGGTGACGATCACCGGCGCTGGCTTCGGCCCCGAGGTGTCGGCGTGGCGGGACGCTTTCGTCCACTTGCAGACCCGTGGTCGTGTGGTGTTCAGCGCTGCCGTCGATGGCGCGGTCTATGCAAAGCACGGCACCACGATCAACACGCGGCTGATCGTCATTGACAAGCTACCCGCCGACGACCCGACCAGTTTTCCGGCCTCACCGGGGATCGCTCCTGATGTTGCCACGCTGATCGGATGGATCGAGGCGCATGTGCCGCAGCGTTCGCCGGTATCATTGCCGAAAATTGTGGTGTCCGCTTCGACCGCCACGCCGAAAACCGTGCGGGGCTATCTGGCCCGCGCGGCAGCACCGCGGCCTGCTTCTTCTCCCGCCAACGATCCCGAAGGCGTCGAACTCGCCTATGAGACCGTGGACTGGACGCCACCGGAAGGCGCTCGCCTGTCCGATGCCATCTATGAGGAATATGCGCTGCAATCGCTGCGCATTGCTGGCGCGCAGCCGCATCCGACCAAGCTGGTGCAATCCGCCGCCATGGCCTCGGTCGCACCGCCCCGACCTTCCTACCGGCCTATGCTGCCAGCTGACATCTGCGCGCGCCTGTCGGACGCCCAGCTCGAAACGGTGATCTATGCCGGGGAAGCCCATGCCGATCATCTCGCTGGTGCATGGACCGTGGACGAGCATTTCGACAGTGTGAGCGCTGCGCCCGAAGAGGCTGCCGGATCAATCCGCTTTCGCCGCGGCTTCATGCTCGGTGATGGGACCGGCGCGGGCAAAGGCCGCCAGTCCGCGGCCATCATTCTCGACAGCTGGCTGCGCGGTCGGCGCAAGGCGGTCTGGATTTCCAAATCCGACAAGCTTCTGGAGGATGCGCAACGCGACTGGTCGGCGCTGGGCATGGAGCGGCTGCTGGTCACGCCTCTGTCGCGATTTGCGCAAGGCGCAAAGATCACGTTGAGCGAAGGCATCCTATTTCTAACCTATGCTACGCTACGCTCCGACGACCGGGGCGAGAAGGCTTCCCGCGTGCGTCAGATCGTTGAATGGTTGGGCTCCGACTTCGACGGGGTCATCATCTTCGACGAGAGCCATTCCATGCAGAATGCCGGTGGCGGAAAAGGTGAACGCGGCGATGTCGCCGCTTCGCAGCAGGGAAGGGCGGGCCTGCGGCTCCAGCACGCGCTGCCCGATGCCCGCGTGGTCTATGTCTCGGCGACCGGTGCCACCACAGTTCACAATCTCGCCTATGCGCAGCGCCTCGGCCTCTGGGGCGGTGAGGATTTTCCGTTCCAGACCCGTGCCGAGTTCGTCGAAGCGATCGAAGCCGGTGGCGTTGCGGCCATGGAAGTGCTGGCCCGCGATCTGCGATCCCTCGGCCTCTATACCGCCCGTTCACTCTCCTATGATGGCGTCGAATATGAACTGATCGAGCATCAGCTCACGGACGAACAGCGGCACATCTACGACTCATATGCTGCCGCCTTCGCTGTCATCCATGGGAACCTGGACGCGGCCATGGAAGCCGCCAATATCACCGGCAGCGAGGGAACGCTGAACCGGCAGGCCAAATCGGCCGCCCGTTCGGCCTTTGAAAGCACCAAGCAGCGCTTCTTCGGTCATCTCCTGACCTCCATGAAAACCCCGACCCTGATCCGGTCCATTGATGCCGATCTGGAAGCGGGCCATGCGGCCGTCATCCAGATCGTTTCAACCGGTGAAGCCCTGATGGAACGGCGGCTTTCCGAGATCCCGACCGAGGAATGGAACGATATTTCCGTCGATGTGACGCCCAGGGAGTATGTCGGCTCGTATTTGCAGCATTCCTTCCCGGTGCAGCTCTATGAGCCATTCACCGATGGCGAGGGGAACCTGTCGTCGCGGCCCGTCTTCCGCGATGGTCAGCCGGTAGAATGCCGCGAGGCCGTAGCGCGGCGCGACGAGATGCTGGAGCAACTCGGTTCGCTTCCGCCTGTCCCCGGTGCGCTCGATCAGATTGTCCAGCGCTTCGGCACGGATATGGTGGCCGAGGTCACGGGCCGTTCGCGCCGGATCGTGCGCAAGGGCGATGGGGCATCGGCACGCCTTGCCGTCGAGAACCGTGCGCCTTCTGCCAATCTTGCCGAGACGTCGGCCTTCATGGATGACCACAAGCGCATTCTTGTCTTCTCTGATGCCGGTGGCACCGGGCGCAGCTATCACGCCGAACTCGCGGCGAGAAATCAGCGCCTGCGCGTGCATTATCTGCTGGAACCGGGCTGGAAGGCCGATGCCGCCATTCAGGGGCTTGGGCGCACCAACCGGACCAATCAGGCGCAGCCGCCGCTCTTCCGGCCCATCGCCACGGATGTCAAAGCCGAGAAACGCTTCCTCTCGACCATCGCCCGCCGCCTCGACACGCTGGGCGCGATCACACGCGGCCAGCGTCAGACCGGCGGGCAGGGGTTGTTCCGTCCCGAGGACAACCTCGAATCAGCCTATGCCCGCGACGCGCTGCGCCAGCTCTATCTGCTGATCGTGCGCGGCAAGGTCGAGGGATGCTCGCTCGAACGGTTTGAATCGGCCACCGGCCTGAAGCTGATGGACAGCAACGGTGTGAAGGACGAATTGCCGCCGATCACCACCTTCCTCAACCGCCTGCTGGCGCTGACCATCGAGTTGCAGGGCATCCTGTTCTCGGCCTTCGAGCAGCTTCTGCAGGCGCGGATCGACGGGGCCATTGCATCCGGCACCTATGACATGGGGCTGGAAACGCTGAAGGCGGAAAGCTTCATCGTCACGGACCGGCAGGTGATCCACACCCATCCGGGCACCGGGGCAGAAACCCGGCTGCTGACGCTCACCGAGCGCAAACGCAATCAGCCGGTCCCGCTCGATGCGGCCCTGGCGGAACTGGATGATCCCCGTGCAAGATTGCTCATCAACGAGCGATCCGGTCGTGCCGCTGTGCAGATCCCGACCACCAGCGTCATGCTCGATGATGGCGAGATCGAACGGCGCGTGCGGCTGATCCGGCCCATGGAGGCGATGAGCATTCCGGTGCGGGCGATGGGCGAGACCCATTGGATCGAGGCCGACAGTGCCGCCTTCAGCGCAGCCTGGAAGGCGGAACTGGCCGAGGTGCCGGAGTTCACCGACAGCATCCTGCATATGGTGACGGGGTTGCTTCTGCCGATCTGGAAGCGTCTGCCGCAGGAATCCTCTCGCGTCTATCGCCTCCAGACCGACGAGGGCGAACGCATCATCGGTCGTCGGGTATCGCCGGCATGGGCTGCCAATGCTTCGACCAGTGGCGTCACCAGCAGCCTGACACCGGATGCCGCCTACGCCGCGCTGATCGAAGGTCGCACGATCCTTGATCTTGCCGAGGGGCTGCAACTGCGCCGTGTCCGGGTCATGGGCGCCAACCGGATCGAACTGACCGGCTTTACTGACGCGATGCGTGACCGGCTGCGGGCCTATGGACTCTTCAGCGAGATCATCTCGTGGAAACTGCGCTTCTTCCTGCCGGTCGATGCGACGGGACCGGAGATCACCGGCAAATTGCTTGACCGCTTCCCGGTTGGACGCATCGGTGAGAGGGACCCGGTCTAATGGCACGTCATGATGCCTCTGACCTGGCGATCCGCCTTGGCCGTGAGGCCGAGGCGGTCTGCCGCCATTACCTGTCGTCTGGTCACCGGGCCGGACGATACTGGCTGGTCGGTGACGTTCACAATACGCCGGGACGCTCGATGTTTGTTCGCCTCACCGGCCCGGAAACCGGCAAGGGGGCGGCTGGGAAATGGACCGATATGGCGGACGGATCCCATGGCGATCTGCTCGACGTTATCCGCGAGGCGCTCGGCCTTGTCGACTTCAAGGACGTGGCCGAGGAAGCGCGCCGTTTCCTAGCTCTCCCGCATCTCCAGCCGGAAAAGACCAGAGCGCCGACCGGCAGCACATCCGGCAGCGCGCCCGGTTCGCCTGAAGCGTCGCGCCGTCTCTTCGCTATGGCCGAGCCGATCCCCGGCACCCTTGCGGTGAACTACCTGCGCGGACGGGGGATCACCTCACTCGCGGGGACCGCCGCGCTGCGCTACCATCCCCGGTGCTACTATAGACCTGATGAGCATTCGCCCACCGAGATCAGGCCGGCGCTGATCGCCGCCGTCACCGATCTCACCGGCCTCCAGACCGGCGCGCATCGCACCTGGCTCGCACCGGACGGGTCGGGCAAGGCGTCTGTCGAAACCCCGAGGCGGGCGATGGGGGACCTTCTCGGCCACGGCGTCCGCTTCGGCACTGCCGCTGAGGTGCTCGCCGCCGGCGAGGGGATCGAGACCGTGTTGTCGCCCCGCCAGGTTCTGCCCCGCATGCCGATGCTGGCGGCGCTCTCGGCCGCTCACCTCTCGGCCATCCTGTTCCCGCCTGCACTGCGTCGGCTCTATGTCATCCGGGATCGCGACCCGGCCGGGGATGGTGCAAGAGATAATCTGGTCGCCAGAGCAGTTGATCACGGGATCGAGGTTGTCTCGCTCACGCCACTCGAGGGTGACTTCAACGATGATCTGCGGCTGCACGGCATTGATGCTCTTCGGGCGGCCCTGAAAGACCAGCTTCATCCCGATGATCTGAACCGTTTCGTCGTGGGGTGAGGGGGCACGATCCTGGAGGCGCGGTGCGGCTCTGTCGCCTGCCGGTTGCCCGCGTGCGCCATCGGCAGCTGCATCCTGCGTCGGAGAGCCCCGCACCCACGGCCTTCTTGAGAGGGCGATCGGCGCACAAGCGGGGCCGGGCAGGCAATGGCGGCGGCCGACTATTTTCCGCCGGCGGGGGCGAGCCCCGCCTTTGCATCGCGAAAGACAAAATAGTCGGCCTTTGCCATCAAGGCCCTCGCGGAGCGGGCGACGGCTGCCAACCCGTCCCGCCCGTGCGCTTCGACGCCTGCGAAGGCCGCGATGGGCGCGGTCTCCAGACGAAGGACGCTCCCGATGATGAAGGCAACCAACACCGCAGGCGACGAGCCGATCCACACCTCCTCGCAAACCGATCACGCCCTCACCGAACTCCAGCTCTACGGCTGGCGCCCCTGCCAGGATGAGCCCGATCCAAGGCCGCTGCCCGAGGGCAATACCGTTGCCGCCGCCGTCACCGACATCTTCGACGCCCTGGTGGCGACGCTCAGCGACACCCGGCTCGAACCCGATCTCGAAGAACTGCTCTGGGGGGCCGTCAATCTCTTCCACCGCGCCAATACCCGGGTGGAGCGCAATCTCGATGACAACGAGCAGGCGCAGCGCCGCCTCCAGCGGGAACAGGATGGCAGCGAGGTCAAGAGCGTCGAACTCGAGCGCCTGACAGCAGAGGGACAGACCCTGATTGAACGGCGCTCCGGCATGGAACTCTTCCGAGATCTCGCCGCTGAGGCGTTCGAACACCACACCGGCAGCGCCTGGCGGCCGCGGTCCGGCTCGATGGTCAACCATCGCAATCTGACCGCCGCGATGATCGACAGCCGCGACTTCCTGGCCGCGAAACGGCGGGCCGAGACCGAGGTGATGCTGCCAGCCGGTCCGAAGGTGGCGCTGACCGGAGGTGCCGACTTCAATGACCATCGCCTGATCTGGGCAAAACTCGATCAGGTTCATGCCAAGCACTCGGATATGGTGCTCCTGCACGGTGGCTCCCCGAAAGGCGCGGAACTGATCGCCTCCCGCTGGGCAGATCACCGCAAGGTGGCCCAGGTCGCTTTCCGGCCCGACTGGACGAAGCACGGCAAAGCCGCACCGTTCAAGCGCAACGATCAGATGCTGGACGTGCTGCCGGTCGGTGTCATGGTCTTCCCAGGAACCGGGATCCAGGAGAACCTCGGGGACAAGGCGCGCAAGCTCGGCATTCCGGTCATGAAGTTCGAGGGCGGCGCGTGAAGCGCCGCCCTTTCTTGCCATAATCGCTATGCGGGACAAAGCAGACGCTCGAAATCCCTAGTGTTTATGCTTTATTTAACGATCTCAAACACCAAGGCGAGTTTCTCTAACGATGATCTCAGCCCAACAGCATGATCCTCCGGCCGAACGCCGGGGGGAACATTTTCGCAGGCGACAGAAACTCTTGTCGAGCTACCAGACGTAGAAAGCGTCCACGTTTGCTTCATTGCTCCGGTGAAGCTTGGATCAGAAGCATCGAATACCACTCGCTGCACGACCCGCATCCCGGGCTTAAGTTCATCGAAGATAACGCGAAATCTGTCCTCACGCTCGGTAGTCTTTCCTACAACGTCAGGCAGGGCCTCTCCGTAATAGAGGCTCATGACATAGCCGCCGCCTTCGAAGGCATTGATCTCATGAACCTTGCCAGCCATCCCTTCCGGCGGGAGCCACTCTTCAAGCAGTTCGGGCTCCAGAAACGCCCGATAGAGCTTGTCTGCCGACGCTGCTACTGTCCGCTCTGCGCGGTCGATACGTTCAGATTTCATAGCTATATATATCAATTACATCTGCGCCCCGGAAGATGTAAACATGGGCTCGGAGTATCGATCCTGACGGCGCACCCCGACGGTGGCGGCTATTCTCGCGCTGAGGCTTTGGCTGGGGGAGGCGCTCTCAGGAGAACCCGCCGGCCTGCGCCGCAAGACTCAGGGCTTTTCAAAGGAACGGGACAGGATGGTCATCGTGGGGCTGTCGTTTTCCGTTCCCGGCAGTCGTCGCCCGTCATGGAATTCGTCGTCGGCATGATCCCGTTCAGCCCGCGGTCGATATCGGCCAATCGGTCCATGCTGTTTCGTCAGGCAGGCCGCGCCATCTTCATGGCACCTTTCTGCAATGCTGTTGGCCCGCGCAGCGGCCTGCGCAGGTATAGCTGGGCGGGTCCGTACCCGCATCCGATAGCCTTTGTGTCCTCGTCCCGAACCACAAGACCTTCCAGCAGGAAGGGCGGGGGTGGCCGGGAAGCGGGTTGATTGACCTGTCCTCTCGGGTGCCAGCTTCTTGGGGCGATGCTGATACCCGCATGGGATGCCAGTTCTGCTCTGCGTCTCCAACAAGCACTCGAACGCACCAATCCCTCCGCCTGACTGATCCCCTAAGTCCGTTCGGTTTCCACCAACAACCCCCGCGGCTCCGGACCGTGTTGGCGCGCGAGGCGCGCCTGCCCGCACCACTCCGGGCCTTGAGGGCAAGCTGCCGCGAGGGCGGCAGTTGCGGGTCTCTCCCGACGGCCTTGGCCGGGTCTCGTCGGAGGGATGGTCCCTCCGAGAAGCAACGGAGACTTACAATGCAGAACATCGTCATCCTCGCCGGCAACATCGGCCAAGCCCCCGAAACCATCACCACCCAGGGCGGCACCGGCATCACCCGCTTCACCCTGGCCACCTCGCGCCCCCGCTATGCGGAAGGCCGTGTGGTCCGCGACGAGAACGGCTACCGGGTGCAGGAAACCGAATGGCACCGCATCACCTGCTTTAACGGCCTCGGCAAGACGGTCCAGGAGCATTGCGAAAAGGGCATGAAGCTTCTGGTGCGCGGCCGCATCCACTACACGAAATGGACCGATGCGGCTGGCGTTGACCGCTACGGCTGCGAGATCATTGCCGAGACGGTCGATTTCCTGAGCCGGGCGAAACAGACCGAGACCGACGACGGCAAGTTCATCGACGAAGATGACATCCCGTTCTGAGCGGGAAGCCCGGAGCCCGGCGGCGCAGGCCGCCGGGTTCTTTCCATTCGGACAGAAACGAATCGAAGCGCCGCAAATTTGCGCCGCGGAACCGCACCGAACGATAATAGTTGGATTTTATAGAGAAGTGCGGCTATTATAGCCGTAGTTCTGGCGTGCGGCTCGACGCCAATGGGATGTGATCAAGCATGATCACATCCCAACAGATAAGGGCCGCCCGCGCAATGCTCACCTGGACACAGGAGGCGCTCGCAGACAAGGCCATGGTTTCTCTCACCGCGCTGAAGCGCCTTGAGCAAGGCCTGCGTGTTTACGACAGCACCGCAGACCAGGTGCGCCGGGCGCTCGAGGAGGCTGGAATCATCTTTATCAGTTCGGGCCATGTTGGTGTCATGATTGATGCCGGACGGATTTCGGGATCTGGCAAACAAAACTGACTGCATAGCGGTCACGCCAAACTTTTTTCGGGTCGGTGGGTCCGATTGTAATTCTCTTTGAATCTACCATCGTGATTCAAATTTCTGCGTTTCGGAGTGCGGGCGTGAAGGGATCTGTTATAAGGGACGCGGCACCACTTGAGGACTGCCTGACCGAGTATGATCGGCAGAATCTGCAGCTTTATCTTCGCCTGCTCGACTCTGAAGAGTCGGGACTATCGTGGCAGGACGCAGCAAGGCAGCTTCTGCACGTCGAGGCAGATATCGAGCCGGACCGGGCACGTGTAATGCACGATACACATCTCTCCAGGGCCCATTGGATGAGTACAACAGGCTACCGCCTGTTGTTGTGCGAAACACCATTGGTACAGTCATGATTGTTGTGCGCACAGGGAATAACCCTGTGCCTTCGAGCCGACTTCCGGCAACGATTCTTGCCTGAAAGATTCATCATTGCGGCAATGAACTGCCGCAATGATGAGAGGAGGAAGGTATGGAATCGCATCAAAATGCTGCACCGGCGGCAGGACCCTATGCTTATCTTGATGTTCTGACGATCCCGGAATTCTGTTGGGAGTTTCTGCGCCGGAACGCAGATTATCGCCGCGACTATAGCGAGGCCATGGCTTCGGGAAATCCCGATGATGCCGACGAGGTTGCCGAACGCTGGAGGTTGTCCTTTCCTGGTCGATCCCGCCTCATCCCCACAGCAGGCCACACTGTTCTGGCGGCCTGCGGACGATGCAGGCACCGTGGTTCTGGCCCCGGCTCCGCGTGTTCTCTCAGCCGAGGCCGGCGCGCTACGTCGGCTCGGGCCGCCCCGAACCCGCCGACGTGGGCGGGCAGGGGAGTACCGCCGGCATAGGATCGTCGAAGGGCGTAGCACATGGGTCGACACTCTCGTGCTTGAGGGGGCATCTCCTGACCAGCCTCTGGTCATAGTGACGCCCTATGCACGACATGGAATCCAGCGTCTGCGTGCAGCCAGAAACCGTAAGCGGTGTTCCGATCACACGGTGGAGGCGTAGTTCCACGGGAGCAGGTCTTGGATGTTGCTCTGTTTGTGGCCTTTGACGATGGCGGTGAGCGTGGTTGTCAGCCACGCGTGGGGATCGACGCCGTTCACTTTGCAGGTCTCGATCAGCGAGGCGATGACGGCCCAGTTTTCGGCACCAGCGTCATGGCCGGCGAAGAGGGCATTTTTGCGGTTGAGGGCGATGGGGCGGATCGTGCGTTCGACGGTGTTACTGTCCAGCTCGACGCGACCATCGGCCAGGAAGCGGCCGAGACCGTCGCGGTATTTGGCGATGTAGGCCTGCGCCTCGCCCAAGGGTGATTTGGCGGATGTGCGGGCGCGGTGGTGGCTCAGCCAGGCGTCGATGCGGGCCAGGATCGGGGCAGAGCGTTCTTGCCGCGCGGCAAGGCGCGCGGCGGGTTCGCTGCCTCGGATGTCGGTCTCGATGGCATAGAGTGCGCGGATGAGGGTCACACCTTCCTCGGCAATCGGCGCGGAACCGGTGCGGGTGATCTCGATCAGCTTTCGGCGGGCGTGGGCCCAGCAATATGCCAGCTGAATGTCCGGACCGATGCGGTCCGGCGCGATCAGCCGGTTGTATCCCGCATAGCCATCGACCTGAAGGATGCCGCCGAAGCCCTGCAATATCCGTTCGGCATGTTGCCCGCCCCGACCCGGCGCATAGGTGAAGGCCACGCCCGGTGGCGCCGTGCCGCCCCACGGTCGGTCATCGCGGGCCAGCGCCCAGAGGTATCCGGTCTTGGTCTTCCTGGCCCCCGGATCGAGGACCGGGGCGCGCGTCTCGTCCATGAACAGCTTGGTGGACTGCTTCAGGTCGGCAAGCAGCGCATCGTGGACGGGTCGGAGTTCGAAGGCGGCTCGGCCGACCCAATCGGCAAGGGTGGAGCGGTCGAGATCGACGCCCTGCCGGCTGTAGATCTGGGCCTGACGGTATAGCGGAAGATGGTCGGCATACTTGCTGACCAGCACATGCGCGACCGTGGCTTCGGTCGGCATGCCGCCTGGGATCAGCCGCGCCGGGGCCGATGCCTGCGTCACGCCGTCGGTGCAGGATCGGCAGGCATATTTGGGGCGACGGATGACGATGACGCGGAACTGGGCGGGCACGATGTCCAGCCGTTCCGACACATCTTCCCCGATGCGGTGCAGACAGCCGCCACAGGCGCAGGTCAGGCTCTCGGGCTCGATCACCTCTTCGATGCGCGGAAGATGTTTGGGCAGCGATCCGCGATTGACGGCACGCAGCTTGGCGGGGCGTTTGGCCGCGCGGTCCTCGGCATCCTCTTCGGCATGGATTGCGGCGATGGCCGTCTCCAGATCTTCCAGCGCCAGCTCGAACTGGTCCGGATCGCTCTTCTCCGACCTGCGTCCGAAGGCTGCGTGCCTGAAGGCCGCGACCAGCTTCTCCAGCCGTTCGATACGCTCGTCCTTACGCAGGTTATGCGCCTCCGAGGCGATCAGCATCGCCTTCAGGGTGGCAATTTCCTCAAGCAGATCAGCGGTCTCCGGCATGGCCGCAGCTTATCACCCGCCACGGCCAATACCCGCAAAAAACGCTGCAGGGCCCAACAAAAACAGGACTATTCCACCGCCTCCGGTGCCTTTGCACCGATGGCTCGAACCCGTCGCCAGTCCAGCCCGGAGAACAGGGCTTCGAACTGCGCGTGGTTCATCACCAGCAGCCCGTCCCTCACCGCAGGCCAGGTGAAGCTGTGCTCTTCCAGCCGTTTGTAGGCCATCACCAGGCCCGTGCCGTCCCAGTAGAGCAGCTTCAGCCGATCGGATTTCTTGGCGCGGAAGACAAAGACGGTGCCGGTGAACGGATCCTTGCGCAGCTCGTTTTTGACCATTGCCGCCAGGCTGTCATGGCCTTTGCGGAAGTCGATGACCTTGGTCGCCACCATGATCCGCACGCGGTTCGACGGGAAGATCACGCGCCTGCCGCCAAGGCATGCGCCACGGACGCAATCCGATCCGCCGAAGCACCGACTTCCAGACGGATCACAACGGCCCCGAACGCGATCTCCGGGCCGGTCACAGCAGGGTCGACAGAACGCGGAACATCATCTGCAGGCCCGAGCATCAGAGCCGCGAATTCGATCGGATCCTCCGGGGCTGGCAAAACCAGCCGCCCCTTGCGCGCCAGCGTCCGCCACGACGAGATGCGATTTGCCGGAAGGCCATGCCGCCGGGCAACATCATTGACCGTTGCACCCGGAACCAGCGTTTCCGCCACAATCCGCGCCTTCACCTCGTCAGGCCAACTCCGGTTCTGGCGACCAGACCCACCAACCGTGAGAACCTCCAATGTAGTCTCCATGGAGAAGCTCCATCATCAAACAACAATGGATGCCAGTGAGCCCATAAGGAAGCGCGCTGGAAGGTGGGGTTGGGACAGCGCTTACCAGAAACCTTCTCGAAGCGACCTTCAACTGCCGCCGCCCGGTTATGCGTCAGCCAACGCGGCAACAAAGCCGTCGTTACCGGCACATGTTGCAGGCCGTTGATGCCCGGCAAGCGGGTGCGAGTTACCGTCAGATTGCTGAAAGCATTTTTGGCAAGGGACGGGTCGCCAGCGATCCCTGGAAGAGTTCGGCACTGCGCGACGCGACCCTCGCTCTCGTGCGCGACGGCATGAAGCTGGTCAATGGCGGCTATCGTGACCTTCTGCAAAGGTTTCCCGAACGCTAGCGGCAATTGTGGCGTCCTGGGGAGTGCGAATTCACGCCGTGAGGCTTCGCACTCCCTCCTCTTCGCCGATCTTCGACATGGTCCTCCGTGATCGCCCATGGCTGCCAACCGCCTGAGGCACTGCACGGAGATACGCTGATGAAGCCTGACCTTTCCGACCTGCCGCCGCGCTTTCTGCGCACACCCGAGGCTGCGCGTTTTCTGGGGCTTTCCGGCAGAACGCTGGAAAAGCATCGGTGCTTCGGCACTGGACCGGCCTATTGCAAGCTCGGCGGGCGGGTCGTCTACGCCTTCGATGATCTGCAGGCCTGGGCGCAGGGGGGGAATGTCACCTCGACCTCAGACCCGCGCGGCCGGGTTCTGCCTGCGAAGCGCCATCCGCAGTTGAACAGGGTGTCGGCACCTGACCTGCAGGACGGACGTCGCGCATGACGCGCCATGTTCTCAGGGCAGATCCGGGCGAGCGTCAACATCTCACGCCCTTTGTCGTCACCGGCAGCGATATCCGGCCCCGCGATCAGCGCGACCTGATGGAGCGCCCCTTCTTTTCTCTGGCGAAGACCCGGCGCGTCGCGCCGATCCGTTATGCATCGGGCAATGTCCGCGTCGAGGTGCACGCGGTGCCGGAACATGGAATGGCAACGATCTGGGATGCCGACGTCCTGATCTGGGCCGCCAGCCAGATCGTCGATGCAATTGATGCCGGACTGGCAACCTCGCGCTTCCTGCGCTTCACGCCCTACCAGCTCTTGACCGCCACCGGGCGCGAGACCGGCGCGAGTGACTACCGCCTGCTTCGTGGTGCATTGACCAGGCTGCAGTCCACGGCTGTGCGGACCACGATCCGGCAGGGCGAACAGTGGCGACGGCACCAGTTCTCCTGGATCAATGAATGGGAAGATCTCACCCTGCGTGATGGCCGCAGCGCAGGGATGGAACTGGTTTTGCCGGACTGGTTCTATCGCGGCGTCATCGACCAGTCGCTCGTGCTTGGGATCGATCCGGCATATTTCCGTCTGACAGGCGGGATCGAGCGCTGGCTCTACCGTGTCGCGCGCAAACATGCTGGTCGTCAGGCCCATGGCTGGATCTTCGACCTCCCCCATCTTCACGAAAAATCAGGCAGTATGGCGCGGGTCTCCGACTTTGCGCTGCAGATCCGGCGTATCGTGCTGCGCCAGCCGATCCCGGGCTATCGGCTGGCGCTCGAGCGGATCGGGCGCCGCGAACTGCTGCGGATTGTCGTGCAGGATTTGTCCACAGATCGGGCGGACCGACCTGTGCATGGACACGGGAGATCACACGCAACGCGTATCGGGAGATTACACGCAGGGGTATCGGGAGATCACACGCAAAACTCCCAGCTAAGCCTCTGGCCGGAAAGCGGGAATCCGGCTGCTAACTTAGAGTCTAACAAGACTCTAACTTTTGAAGAGGGCAGCGCCGCTGTGGAAAACCTGCCCGTCAGCAGGACGGCCGCAGGTGTTGAGGCGCAAAAGCCGCCCCCGAAATCTCTCGGGGAGAGCCCGCCATGAATATGGATCGCTCTTCGTCTGGCCCAGCGTCAGTTGCGGCGAATGACGGCATGACACTGGTCGATTTGCTATGGGAACAGGGCAAGGTTGAGCGCTGGATCCGGTTCGGAAACAAGGGCCATGAGCAGCGTCTCGATCAACAACGCAGCATCGTCGGCTTCGCACCGGGCGCGATCTTTGCCTTCATTCGCTGGGCCGCAGGTGACTTTGGCACTGTGGTCTCCAGCATTGATATCCTGCGCGCTGTCGCATCCGGCCAGACCTGCCAGAGTGTGCCGTTCGTGCGGCCCGGAGCGGAGATCCTGCTGCGTCAGAACGGCTGGCTGAAGGTCGAGCGGGTGTTGCGCGCGATCGATGCCGTTGAACGTATCGGCATTGAGCCCGCTGAAGTCTGCCCGGATCACTGGCGGCATATCCATAACCGCCTCTGCATCGCCGACCCGCCACTTGACTACACACGAGCGCAGCATCTGGCCTGGATCCGCCGCCGCAGGATCCTGCAATGAGACGCCGTTCGCTCTTCATCCTGATGGCGCTCGCTGTGTTTGGCACCGGCTTTGTGTCTCTCAGTCCGGTGACACCGTGGCTGATCTGGAACGCGACAGCGAGCCTGCCGCTCGGCCTCTACGTGCTGCAGCCTTTCGACGCTCTGGAACATGGTGATCTTGTCGCGGTTGCGGCCCCCGAGCGACACGCCGGGCTTATCCTGGAGCGCGGCTATCTCGGCCCCGATGTGCCGCTTCTGAAGCGGGTGGCGGCAGTTCCGGGGCAGCGTGTCTGCCGCCTTGGCAGCGCGCTCCGTGTCGATGGTCAGGTGCTCGGCTACGCCATGGAAACCGACAATCTGGGGCGTCCGATGCCGGTCTGGCAGGGATGCCGCCTGCTGCGACAGGGCGAGATATTTCTGATGAACAGCGACGTCCGCAACAGCCTCGACGGTCGGTACTTTGGTGTTACGCCGACGCGGGCGGTGCTCGGTCGATTGCGCCCGATCTGGACATGGTCGCGCGCCGTGGATGCAAGCGACCCGGAGATTGTCGCGCCTGAACTTCCACCACCCACGCCAGAACAGGAGAGATGACATGGCGCAAATCGGACACTTCACCAAGACGACAGACGGCTATGCCGGACGTGTTCGCACGCTCGCGCTTGATGCGGAACTGCTGCTGGTCCCGGTCGGGAATGGCGATTCAGAAAACGCGCCGGATTACCGCATCCATCTTGATGATGTGGAGGGACCGGAGGTGGGCGCGGCCTGGCAACGGACCGGCGAAAAGGCGGGCGAGTATCTCTCGATGCAGATCGACGATCCGTCGTTCGCGCAGCCCATCCGCGCCAATCTCTTCCGTGAGGATGACGCAGGCGACGGCTGGATTCTGACATGGAACCGGCCTTTGCGTCGCGATGGGAAAGACTGAGCCATGACGATTTTCCGCGCAAATTTTGGCGGAAGACGGGCAGTCGGGCGGCAGAGTGCTGCCCGGCGTCTCGCGCTTCTCTCTCTTTCCGGCCTGTTCTGTGCTTTGCCACTGGCGCTTCCGGTTGGTGCAGAGGAAGCGCCGTCTGCCGAGGTCATGACGCGCGATCCATACGCGGAGCATATCAGCATCGCCGCGCAGCGTTTCGGCATTCCGGAACACTGGATCCGTGCTGTCATACGGGTCGAAAGTGGCGGCCGAGCAGATGCCATCTCGCAGGCCGGTGCGATGGGGCTGATGCAGGTCATGCCCGGCACTTGGGCAGAGCTTCGCATCCGTCACGGCCTTGGCGAAGACCCATTGGCGCCGCGCGATAACATACTCGCAGGCACCGCCTATCTGCGCGAGATGCTCGACCGTTTCGGAAATTCCGGCGCGATGCTTGCAGCTTATAACGCCGGGCCAGGGCGCTATGAGGAGCATCTTGCTGGCAGCGATCTGCCTGCTGAGACCCGCGCCTATGTCGCTGTGCTGGCCCCGGTTCTGGCCGATCAAACCCTGCTCGACGGCTTGACTGGTACTGCCTCCCGACCGCGTGACTGGCGCGAAGCATCGCTCTTTATCGCCTCCTTCGACGCAAAGCCAGAGGCGGAAATTGCGCCGACCGAAAGCTCTTCGACCGCATCATCAGCCGCTGCGGAAATGATCCTCTTTCCACAAGCGCAAACAGCTGCGCGCGGGCTTTTCGTCGGGGGCGATCTCATGGAGCCCGCGCCATGAGCCGGATCGCATTCAGGCGTAGCCTTGCGTGCTCCCGGCAAGGAAGGGCGGTCTCGCGGGCTGTGGCCAGCCGCTCGACCGTAAGAGGGCAGGATAAAGGGGCGCACATTGTGCTGCGGTCGGTCGGTTGTTTTTGCGGGGAAATCTGGTGCTTCCCGCACATTGCTTTGCCGATCCGCAATGTGCGGATTAACGGCATTGCACTGAAATATAACGTCAAAACGCACCTTACGGAGCATTGTGATGGCCGATGACCGTGAATTCCGTGTCCGGCCTGGGCGTATTCGCTCCACGAGGGCGCAAAGTGCGCGGCCATTCATCGCACAGGCGCTGGCGGCAGCGCAGAAGGCCGGGGGAGGCGTATCGAGATCCGGTCGGATCGTGCCGGGCAGTCGCTCGACCTTCGGGCGCGGCCAGCGTGCCAGCATTCAGGCCAATCGGCTGATCACCTCCAGATCTCGCGGGGCTGTCGTCAAGGCAAGGGTCGTCCGGCAGAGCGGCCGTGGCGCACCGCTCTCGGCCCATCTCGACTATCTGTCGCGTGATGGTGTCACCCGAGACGGGGAGAAGGGTCAGCTTTTCGGTGCCGAAGTCGAAGGGCAGGACATCGACTCCTTTGCGGATCGCTGTGAAGGGGATCGGCATCATTTCCGCTTCATCATCTCACCCGATGATGCAGTGGAGATGTCTGACCTGAAGGGGTTCACCGAAGAACTGGTCGGGCAGATGGAGAAGGACCTCGGCACGCGCCTTGACTGGGTTGCCGCTGATCACTGGAATACCGAGCATCCGCATGTCCATCTCCTGGTGCGCGGTGTCCGTGATGATGGCGAGAACCTTGTCATCTCGCGCGACTATATCAAGGAGGGGATGCGGGATCGGATACGGGATCTGATCACGCAGGAACTCGGTCCGCGGACCGACCACGACATCAGGGCCTCTCTCGACCGACAGGTCTCGGCAGAACGCTGGACACAGCTGGACCGTCAACTGGTCCGCGATGCCGGGGTTGCCGGCGTCATCGACACTGCGCCGGTGCCTGGGCAACAGCCCGATGCCTTCGCATTGCAGAAGCTGGGCCGGTTGCGCAAGCTGGAGACCCTGGGCCTAGCCGAGCAGGTTGGTCCCGGCCAATGGATGATTGTCGATCGTGCCGAGACCGTGATGCGTGATCTCGGCGAGCGGGGCGACATCATCAAGCGGATGCATCGCGCGCTGACCGGACTTGGCATCGAGCGCGCCGCCGGCAGCTACGTCCTGGCTGCCGAGCAACTGGAGACTGCAGTGGTCGGGCGGCTGGTCGCCCGGGGGCTCGACGACGAGCTGAAGGGATCCGCCTATGCCGTGATCGATGGCACCGATGGCCGCAGCCATCATATTCGCTTGCCTGATCTCGCGGCTTCCGGTGACAGCGCGCCCGGATCCATCGTTGAACTTCGCCGCTTCGAAGATGCGCGCGGACAGCCACGTCTGGCGCTTGCGGTCCGGTCCGACTTTGATCTCGCGCGCCAGGTCTCTGCCGATGGCGCAACCTGGCTCGACCGGCAGGCCATCGCTCGGGAGCCAGGCGCGCTGGCCGATACGGGGTTCGGTGCAGAGGTCCGCGAAGCGCTTGAACAGCGCGCTGAGCATCTGGTCAGTGAAGGGCTTGCAGAGCGGCGAGGTGGCCAGGTGATCTTTGCCCGGCGATTGATCGCGACCCTGCGCCGGCGCGAACTGGATGGGCTGGCCGACAAGATCATTGGGGAGACCGGCAAGAGCTTTGGTGGCGTGACCGGCGGCGACTATGTCGCCGGCAGCTATCGCCAGCGTTTCGCACTCGCCTCGGGCCGTTACGCCATGATCGACAATGGTCTCGGATTCCAGCTCGTGCCCTGGTCCCCTTCGCTCGAGAGCCAGCTCGGCCGCCACGTCTCGGGGCTCGCGCGCTCTGATGGCAGCGTCGACTGGAGTTTTGGTCGCAAACGCGGCCTCGGTCTCTGATCCACCTGAAAGGAGCAGCCATGTCCGCGACCAGGATCCTTTGGGGGCAGATCATCACCGTGTTTCTGATCGTCCTCGTCACCACATGGGCGGGGACGCAATATGTCGCCTGGAAACTCGGCTTCCAGCCCCAGCTTGGCCCGCCCTGGTTCACGCTCTTGGGGTGGCCGATCTACTATCCTCCGGCGCTTTTCTGGTGGTGGTATTTTTACGATGCCTATGCGCCAGCGATCTTCATGCAAGGCGGGATCATCTCGGTTTCTGGCGGGTTCATGGCGATCATCGTCGCCATTGGTATGTCCGTCTGGCGGGCCCGGGAGGCGAAGAATGTCGCGACCTATGGCTCTGCCCGTTGGGCAGAGACCGCAGAAGTGCGCGGCGCCGGACTTTTAGAGCCCGACGGTGTGGTGCTCGGAAAATACGACCGTGACTATCTGCGCCACGATGGGCCCGAGCATGTACTGTGCTTTGCCCCGACCCGCTCTGGCAAGGGGGTGGGGCTGGTCGTGCCAACGCTGCTGACCTGGCCTGGCTCTGCCATCGTCCATGACATCAAGGGCGAGAACTGGGGGCTGACTGCAGGCTTTCGGCAAAAGCATGGCCGCGTGCTGATCTTCGATCCGACCAATGCAGCATCATCTGCCTACAATCCGCTTCTGGAAGTGCGTCGGGGAGAGTGGGAGGTTCGCGATGTGCAGAACATCGCCGATATCCTCGTTGATCCCGAAGGCAGCCTCGAGAAGCGTAACCATTGGGAAAAGACAAGCCACGCGCTGCTGGTGGGAGCGATCCTGCATGTCCTTTACGCCGAAAAGGAAAAGACGCTGGCCGGCGTTGCGGCGTTCCTGTCCGATCCCGCGCGACCGATCGAGGCCACACTTGCGGCCATGATGGCGACCAGTCATCTGGGCGAGGCTGGGCCGCATCCCGTGATCGCCAGCGCCGCGCGCGAGCTCTTCAACAAATCCGACAACGAGCGTTCCGGGGTTTTATCGACGGCGATGTCGTTCCTGGGGCTCTACCGGGATCCTGTCGTGGCCGAGGTGACCCGCCGCTGCGACTGGCGCATTGCAGATCTGGTTGGTGGGCGCGATCCGGTGACGCTCTATCTGGTCGTGCCGCCTTCTGACATCAACCGCACCAAGCCGCTGATCCGCCTGCTCCTTAACCAGATCGGCCGAAGGCTGACCGAGGATCTTACGGAGAAGGGGGCGCGGCACAGGCTCCTGCTGATGCTCGATGAGTTTCCGGCCCTTGGGCGGCTGGATTTCTTCGAGTCTGCGCTTGCCTTCATGGCTGGCTACGGGATGAAGAGCTTCCTGATCGCCCAGTCTCTCAACCAGATCGAAAAGGCCTATGGGCCGAACAACTCGATCCTCGACAATTGTCATGTTCGGGTGAGCTTCGCCACGAATGACGAGCGCACAGCCAAACGGGTCTCCGATGCCCTTGGGACCGCGACCGAGATGAAGGCGATGAAGAACTATGCCGGTCACCGGCTGTCGCCCTGGCTCGGGCATCTGATGGTTTCGAGGTCGGAAACCGCACGTCAGCTCCTGACCCCGGGTGAGATCATGCAGCTTCCGCCCTCGGAGGAAATTGTCATGGTCGCCGGTATTCCGCCCATTCGGGCAAAGAAGGCCCGCTACTATGAAGACCCCAGGCTGACCGAACGCTTGCTCCCGGCCCCTGCACCGAAGCCACCAGATGCTGCGCGACCTGATGACTGGACGGCCTTGCCACTGCCTGCGCGGCCTGTGATCGACGTCGGTCGGACGCAGGACAGATCTGACAGGGAAGACCCCACCGACTCTGAGCGCCGCTATCAGCCGGAACTGAACCGGGCGAAACCTGACCGGAAGCCCAAGCCCGCGATCAACGAATTCGAACCTGAACTGGCGGATGAGACCGATGACGAAGCCGCGCAGAACCGCCGCCTGGTCAGGGTGATGCGTGGGGTTGCCCGTCAGGTCGCCATGGATCCCAATGACAACATGGATCTTTGACCATGGCCCTTCGCACAAAGAAGACGCAGATTTCCGTCTATCTCGCGCCCGATGTGATGGCGATGTTGTCAGACTATGCCGCCCGACGCGGCTTGTCGCAGTCCATGATCACCGAAGCTGCGGTTGCATCGTTCCTGTCACCGGATGCGGCTGACAGGCGTGAGGCGGCTACCGCCAAGCGCCTTGATCAGCTGGACCGCCGGCTCGGCCGGCTTGAGCGCGACCTCGGTATCTCGGTGGAATCCCTTGCGATCTTCATCCGTTTCTGGCTGGGCGCGACGCCCGCCTTGCCTGAGCCGGATGCCGCTGCGGCGCGCGCAAAAGCCGGGGAGCGCTATGATACCTTCGTTTCGGCACTTGGGCGGCGGTTGGCACGAGGACCCTTGCTGCGCCAGGAGATCGCAGAAGATATCGCCGCCGCGGATGGGGCTGGAGATACATGCCAGGCTGCCCCTGAGCCATGAAGCAGTGGAGGGACAGAGGCCGGACTTTGTTCCGCTATGGCGCCTCGATTATCGGTGCTTTGCGCAGGGAGCACTACCCTTTGCCCCTATGGAACAGCTGCCGGGCAGGTTTCGGCTTTATCTCGGCATAAGGTCTGAATACCCCGATCCGTTCATGTATGAACTCGGAGGATTGAAATGATTGATGGTGATCAGAGGTTCGCGCAGCGCCGCGCTGAGGCCAATGAACGTGCTCTTCAGGCCTTGGGGAAGATGCTCAAGGGGCTTAGCGGGGTTGTCATCCTGTTTGCCTCTGCCGCCGCTATACTGCTGAAGCTTCTGGCTGACAGCCAGGCTCAGCCGGAACTTCAGCGGCTGCAGTTGAGTATCTTCATCATGGGCATGTTTGTGTTTCTCGGGATTTCCATCGGCTGGTTCATGTTCTGGATCAAGGAAATGGTCGATGATGCTGCGAAACACAGCGAGGGGCGCTGGCAATCGATCGGCTGGCAAACTGGCAAGACGGTGACCGCGATTGCGTTCATGCTGCCGATTGCACTGGTTTCCTGGGGTGTGTTCGACCGGTTTCAGGAGTTCTCGAATTCCCTCAAGGCGTTCGAGGTACATACGTTCCAGAGGATCGAGGCAGGGGCTGACAGGTAGCAGGGTGCCCCAAGCACTTACAATGCATACAGGAGGGGCAGATCAGCCGTGTTGCCTGAGGGGGGTCTGGCCATCTGTGACGGAAGCGGTTGGAATGCTGGTTTGGATTTTCTGACTATAATTATTAACTATGCGTATAAGCATCTTAATACGAAAAATATCCACTTAAGATAGCGTATATGCTTTGTTATTGTTCTTTCCTTGGCGTTGCATTAGTGAAGCATATCTGCTATGTTGTCGGAGTTTCTCTCGTCAGGTTAGCAGATATGATTGACTATGAAGAAGCGTCTTTGCTCCCTGTGCCGATCCTGCGGCGTGAGTTGGGGGGGCGACTTGAGGCATACCGGTTGTCGCGCAATCTGCGGCAGGCCGATGTTGCTGCCGAGGCGGGAATTCACGTTACCAGCCTGTCACGACTGGAGCGAGGCCAGGCCGCCACGGTGGATACTCTCATCCGTGTTCTGAAAGCGCTCGGGTGTGCGGAACGTCTGGAGATGCTTGTGCCTGATGCGAAGCTCAACCCCCTTGATCCGAAGTCGGCGAATCCGCAGGGCAGGCGTCGTGCGCGCCCCCGGGAAGAGGGAGATGATGAACCCTGGGCTTGGGGGGAGGAGCCGTAATGGTCGTGCGGGCTACAGTCCGGCTCTGGGAGCGGGAGATCGGAGCAGTCGTCTGGAATGCGGAGCGCAAGCTCGGCATTTTCGAGTACACGCCTGCCTTCGTGGGGTCAGCTATCCAGATTTGCCCAGTGACAATGCCGCTCAGAACCGGCCCTTACGATTTTCCGGCCCTGGCGCGCGAGACGTTCAAGGGGCTGCCGGGTTTGCTGTCGGACAGCCTGCCTGACAAGTTCGGAAACCTTCTGATCAATGCGTGGCTGGCGCGAGAGGGACGCCTGCCGGATTCAATGAATCCGGTGGAGCGGCTTTGCTATACCGGTACACGCGGTATGGGTGCGCTGGAGTTCCAGCCGTCGACCCTGCCGCGCCGCACCAGAACGCGCGCCGTCGATATTGAGGGCATGGTAGAGCTTGCCAATCTTGTATTGCGCAACAGGGGGGCATTGCAGGGGCAACTGGGCGGCCGGAATGATGAGGAAGACCTTTCGGAGATCCTCAGGATCGGTACGTCCGCAGGCGGTGCCCGGGCAAAGGCTGTTCTCGCCTGGAACGAGGCTACCGGCGAGTTCAGATCGGGGCAGCTTGCTGCCGATCCGGCCTATACCTACTGGCTGATGAAATTCGATGGCGTGTCCGGGAATGGCGACAAGGAGCTCGCGGATCCGCAGGGGTTCGGGCGTATTGAATATGCGTGCTATCTCGTTGCCACCGCTGCCGGTGTGAACATGATGCGCTGTCGCCTGCATGAGGAGGGCGGCCGGGCGCACTTTATGACAGAGCGTTTTGATCGCAAGCCAGGCGGAGAGAAGTTGCACATGCTCTCGCTTGGGGGGATGTGTCACTACGATTTCAATCTGCCGCGAGCCTACTCCTATGAGCAGGCCATCCAGACCTTGCGGCGCATCGGTGCGCCGCGCGAAGACATCGAGCAACAGGTTCGGCGTGCCTTCCTCAATATCGTTTTGCGAAATCAGGATGATCATGTGAAGAATATCGCATTCCTCATGGACAAGCGCGGCCGTTGGCGGCTCTCGCCCGCCTTCGATGTCTGCTACGCGTATAATCCGACTGGTGAGTGGACCAGTCAGCACCAGATGAGCCTGAACGGCAAAACGGATGGGTTTGGCATGGCGGATCTGCTGAGCTTCGCTGAGTACGCTGATATCAAGCCAGCCCGCGCGCGAGAAATCCACGCTGAGGTCCGTAGTGCAGTCCTCGACTGGGGTCAGCATGCTGAAAAAGCCGGGGTAGATGTGCTGCAGGCAAGGAAGATCCGCGGGGCGTTCAGGCTCAGCCTGATATAGTGTGGCTGGGTTCAACTCATCAGGTTAATGATGGGCAGCCCTCGAAGGTGCTCGTCAATGCTCCTGCGGACCTCCGATCCCATCGGCAGATGAGGCTTCTCGGCGGACCAGCGTTCCATGAACAGGGCGACCGTTTCCCGAGCCGTGTTGAGGACGGATCTGTATGGTAATGCGGCTTTTGCCGACAGATGCTCAAGCTCGTCGGCCGTGAACGCGGTAAAGTCCTTGCTGCGGCTGAAGTTCAGTGCGGCCTGATCGCCGGGGATGTAAGGGATGGTCGAGACCAGATCATAGGCAGGTGAGAGCCGCGCATTGCGGTCATCGGGGTAGATCAGCGACCAGTTCTTCAGGTGCATGTCACCGTTGCCGATCAGCGTGTTGAAGGTCAGGCGCCGAATGAACTCCATAGAGTCGGCCAGGCCTGCCTCAGCTGCGAGAACGGTCGCGATGTTGCGATAGCTGGCGGTCCTGTACTTGTCGTCGGGATAGACGTCGAAAACCTGGGCGAAGTCCTCGATCTGCACGGAAGACCCGTCGCGCCTGCGGTCAAAGCGCTCGATGATGAAGGCTTTCGGGCCAATATTTTCCATGCCTCGGGGGAGGTTCGAGATCGCTCCGACGTCGACAAGATCGATGGCCGGGGTATCTATGCCGACCATCCTTGCGAGCGTCATCATCGAGAACTCGTTCTCCGGTACCCCGGCGAATTCACGAGATGGCAGTTTGACGATCCAGTCACCGCCGACGCCACGGGCAGGCACCGTCAGGCGGCCCGTGCCATCTGCCACAGCCGAGAATTTCAACTGGACGCCCGCCAGAGAAAAGCGCAGCGCATTCTGTGCTGCATCGCGGGCGGCTCGACCGTCCTCGATACTGTCCGGGTCATATTGCGGCGGCCAGAGCGCGCCATCCATGGCCTCAACTGTCAGCGCCCCGGGGAGATCCTTGCCGAGGGCCTGCAGAAGCAGGAACTCGCGATCGCTGTGAATGTGGGCCTTGTCCGCCAGATAGTGCCGCAGATGCCCCTCCGGCAGCAGGTTGGAAAAGAAGGGCATGAGTTTCATCTTGTAGGGACGAAACTCGGTGATCAGATCCCCAAACCTGTCCTTGAAGCGCAGCCCGAGAGTGGGGCGTGCCGGATCCGCGATATAGGCGTCGGAAAAGGCGAACAGGGAGCGCTCGCCACCGATATAGGTCATCGTGCCGATGCTGCGTCCGTGGAGGCGAACGTCAAGTATGGACAGATCAGTCATCTGTCTCGTCCAGTGACCAGGCCGGCCGGGGTTCCGGGGATGCGTTATCGCCCGGTTGTCCATGGGTTTCGCGGTTTCTGATCTCGCGCATCAGATCCAGGCTGTGGGGGAGGGCGCGTCTCGCACGGGCCGGATCACCGATCTGCTCGATCAGCGCGCGCAATTTGCGCAGCTCCGAGACTTCCATCGAACTGTCAGGGAGCCGTTGCAGGTCACTCAGTCCGCGGCGCAACTCGTCCAGCCCGATCAATTCGGGTTCCCGGATTTGCAATCCACGCAGGGTCTCTGAAAGCTGCTCGAATGCGCGCCGGATCTCCACAAGATCGCCGCCGCCCTGCCGCAAGGCTGAGGCGCTCAGAGAGCGGATGGCAGGCATGGCTTTGCGCTGCGCCAATACCAGCTCAAGATCGAGAGCAGAGGCCAGAGCTGTCAGGCTGGACAGGCGCAGGTCCAGGTCACCAGCTTCGATACGCGAAATCCGCCCTTGGGAAATCCCCGAAAGGGCACTCAGCTCCCTTTGGCTGAGGCCTTTACCCTGCCGGGCGGCCTGGATCTGGCGGGCGATTTGTTCGACTGCGTAGTCCATTTGATGCTCATTTAGACATCTATACCTAGAAAAGATATCTTTAATGGTATCAATTTTGACGAAGATCCGCAAGTGATGATATTTAAATTGGTATCACTTTGATGAATTGATATTTTATTGGGTATCAAGCTAGGGGTGGTTGATCAAGCGCAGTCCGTAAAGACAGGGCTGACACCTCCTCAGCGACTGTCTGTGCTTCAGCGTCCCTTACGCTACAGCCTGTCTTTCTACGCCAGCACCCTACTACGTCTTGAATGCTGTTGCGCAGCCACCTTCTGCCCTTCTCTTAGTCATCCCCATCCGGGGTGTGTTGTCACGAGTTGCCCGGTTGAACGGGGACGAGATGGCAGGCTCAGGCAGCATTGAGGCAAGCAGGCAGCGGGGCGCGCGGATGCTCCGGAGCGCGATCGGGCCTGCCATTTCCGCGTATCTGCAGGATCCGGGCGTCATCGAGGTGATGCTGAACCCGGACGGGCGGATCTGGGTGGACCGGCTCTCGGAGGGTCTTGCTGATACCGGTGAGCGCCTCTCGCCCGAGGATGGCGAGCGTATCGTGCGGCTGGTCGCGCATCATGTCGGTGCCGAGGTCCACGCCAGGAACCCACGCGTCTCGGCAGAACTGCCCGAGAGCGGAGAGCGGTTCGAGGGCCTGCTGCCGCCGGTGGTGACCGCCGCCTCATTCGCGATCCGCAAGCCTGCCGTCGCGGTCTTCACGCTCGACGACTACGTCACTGCCGGGATCATGACCCGGGTGCAGGCCGAGGCGCTGCGGTTGGGCGTCGCCACCCACGCCAATATCCTCGTCGCAGGCGGTACCTCAACCGGCAAGACCACCCTGACCAATGCGCTGCTGGCCGAGGTCGCGAAGACCTCGGACCGGGTCATCATCATCGAAGACACCCGCGAGCTGCAATGCGCGGCCCCGAACCTCGTCGCCATGCGGACCAAAGACGGCGTCGCCACGCTCTCCGACCTGGTGCGCTCGTCGCTGCGCCTGCGCCCCGACCGTATCCCGGTCGGCGAGGTGCGCGGCGCTGAAGCGCTGGACCTGCTCAAAGCCTGGGGCACTGGCCATCCCGGCGGTATCGGCACCATCCATGCCGGATCAGGCATCGGGGCGCTGCGCCGCCTCGAACAACTGATCCAGGAAGCGGTGGTCACCCTGCCGCGCGCCCTGATCGCCGAGACCATCGATCTGGTCGCCGTCCTCGCCGGGCGTGGCAGCAACCGCCGCCTTGTCGAGCTTGCCCGGGTCGAGGGCCTGGGTCCGGACGGCGACTACCGGGTCATCAGCACCGACTTTCCACCCGAAACCTCCAGTTCAGAACAGGGAGATCCCGCATGATCCGTCATGCCTTCACCATCCGCCGCCACATCGCCAGTGCTGTGGCCTTCGGCTATGTCAGCCTCCTGCTGGCCCCCGCCGCCCATGCGGCCGGCTCCTCCATGCCCTGGGAAGCGCCGCTGCAGTCGATCCTGCAATCGGTCGAAGGCCCGGTCGCCAAGATCGTCGCGGTGATCATCATCATCGTCACCGGGTTGACGCTGGCCTTCGGCGATACCGGCGGCGGCTTCCGGCGGCTGATCCAGATCGTCTTCGGTATCTCCATCGCCTTCGCGGCATCGAGCTTCTTCCTGAGCTTCTTCAGCTTCGGTGGCGGGGCGCTGATCTGATGACGGGTCAGTTGGAGCAACATGACGTCGTGCCTGGCTATTCCGTTCCGGTCCACCGGGCGCTGACCGAGCAGATCCTGCTCGGCGGCGCACCGCGCTCCATCGCCATCCTGAACGGCACGCTGGCCGGGGCCGTCGGCCTCGGTCTGCAGCTCTGGCTCGGCGGCCTGCTGATCTGGGCCGTCGGCCATATGGCCGCGGTATGGGCCGCAAAGCGCGATCCGCTCTTTGCCGAGGTCGGGCGCAGGCATCTGCGCCTGCCCGGACATCTCATGGTCTGACCGGAGGCTTTCCCCGATGATGAACCTCGCCGAGTATCGCCGCCATGCCGCGCATCTTGCCGATTATCTACCTTGGGCGGCGCTGACCGCGCCTGGTGTGGTGCTGAACAAGGATGGCAGTTTTCAGCGTACGGCGACGTTCCGGGGACCGGATTTGGACTCCGCCGTTGCCGCAGAACTGGTCGCCGTGGCCGGGCGGCTGAACAACGCCTTCCGCCGCCTCGGCTCCGGCTGGGCCATATTCGTCGAGGCGCAACGGTCCGAGGCCTCCACCTATCCGGCGAGCAGCTTCCCCGATCCGGCCTCCGCGCTGGTCGAGGCCGAGCGGCGGGCAGACTTCGAGGAAGAGGGGAGCCATTTCGTATCGGGATATTTCCTGACCTTTCTCTGGCTGCCCCCGGACGAGGAGGCCGCGCGCGCCGAGAGCTGGCTCTATGAGGGCCGCGAGACCTCGGGCGTGAACCCGCATGAGATACTGCGCGGCTTCATCGATCGCACCGACCGGGTGCTGGCGCTGATGGATGGCTTCATGCCCGAATGCCGCTGGCTCGACGATGCAGGGACGCTCACCTACCTGCATTCCACCATCTCGACCAACCGGCATCGGGTGCGTGTGCCGGAAGTGCCGATGTATCTCGACGCGCTGCTGGCGGATCAGCCGCTGGCAGGCGGGCTGGAGCCGCGCCTTGGCCCCGCCCATCTGCGGGTGCTGACGGTGACCGGTTTCCCGACCGCCACCACACCTGGGATCCTCGACGATCTGAACCGTCTCGCCTTTCCCTATCGTTGGTCGACCCGCGCGATCCTGATGGACAAGGTCGATGCGACAAAGATGGTCACGAAGATCCGCCGCCAGTGGTTCGCCAAGCGGAAGTCCATCGCCGCCATCCTGAAGGAGGTGATGACCAATGAGCAATCCGCCCTGGTCGACACCGATGCCGCCAACAAGGCGCTGGACGCCGATATGGCGCTGCAAGAACTCGGGGCCGACGTTGCGGGCATGGCCTGGGTCACCGCGACGATCACCGTATGGGACCATGACCCGCGTCTCGCCGACGAGAAGCTGCGTCTGATCGAGAAGGTGATCCAGGGCCGCGACTTCACCGCGATGATCGAGACCGTCAACGCCGTGGATGCCTGGCTCGGCTCTTTGCCCGGACATGCTTACGCCAATGTCCGCCAGCCGCCGGTCTCGACGCTCAACCTCGCCCATATGGTTCCCTCCAGTGCCGTATGGGCGGGTGCGGAACGGGACGAACACTTCAAAGGGCCTCCGCTTCTTTATGGCCGCACGGAAGGTTCCACCCCGTTCCGCTTCTCTCTTCATGTCGGCGATGTTGGTCATACGCTGGTGGTCGGCCCGACGGGCGCGGGCAAATCCGTGCTTCTCGCGCTGATGGCGCTGCAGTTCCGGCGCTATGCACGGTCGCAGATCTTCGCCTTCGATTTCGGAGGTTCGATCCGGGCCTCGGCGCTTGCGATGGGCGGCGACTGGCATGACCTCGGTGGCGGGCTGACCGACGGGGACGAGACCACGGTCGCACTGCAACCGCTGGCACGGATCCACGAAATCGCCGAGCGGGCCTGGGCTGCCGACTGGATTGCGGCGATCCTCGCCCGCGAGAGTATCGCGATCACCCCCGAGGTCCGGGAATATCTCTGGACGGCGCTGACCTCGCTGGCCTCGGCACCGGTGGGCGAGCGCACCATCACCGGTCTCTCGGTGCTGCTGCAATCCAACGATCTGAAGCAGGCGCTGCGGCCTTATTGCATAGGCGGAGCTTACGGCCGGCTTCTGGACGCCGAGGCCGAGCACCTGGGCAGCGCCTCGGTGCAGGCCTTCGAGATCGAGGGGCTGGTCGGCACCGGCGCGGCACCTGCCGTGCTGTCCTACCTCTTCCACCGCATAGGCGACCGGCTCGATGGACGCCCGACGCTGCTGATCATCGACGAGGGCTGGCTGGCGTTGGACGACGAGGGCTTTGCGGGCCAGTTGCGCGAATGGCTGAAGACGCTGCGGAAGAAGAACGCCTCGGTCATCTTCGCCACGCAATCGCTCTCGGATATCGACAATTCCGCCATCGCCCCGGCGATTATCGAATCCTGTCCGACACGGCTCCTTCTGCCCAATGAGCGGGCCATCGAGCCTCAGATCACCGCGATCTATCATCGCTTCGGGCTTAACGACCGGCAGATCGAGATCCTCGCCCGCGCCACACCGAAGCGCGACTACTACTGCCAGTCCCGGCGTGGCAACCGCCTGTTCGAGCTCGGTCTCAGCGAGGTTGGCCTCGCGCTCTGCGCCGCGTCTTCCAAATCCGATCAGAGCCTGATCGCCGAGATCCTCGCGGAGCACGGACGTGACGGCTTTCTTGCGGCATGGCTGCGGGCACGTGGCGTCGAATGGGCCGCTGATCTGATCCCGAACCTGACCAACCTTGTGCCCGAGGCTGAGGGGGAGGGGCAGGGTGCTGCCGTTGAGCCCAAGACTTTCGACACGAGGTTCGCAGACGACGTTCGCCCGGAAAACCTGACCAGCCAAGAGGAGATGATCCCATGAAACCCTTTGCAATGCCCCGATATCTTGTGGCCAGCAGTCTCGCACTCGCTGTGGCGGTCCCTCTGACCGTCGCGCCGCCGGTTGTGTCTCCGGCCCATGCCTTCTTGGGGGGACTTGGCAGGATCGTCTACGATCCGACCAACCATGCCGAAAACCTGCTGACGGCGGCCCGTACGCTGGAGCAGATCAACAACCAGATCACCCAGCTTCAGAACGAGGCTCAGATGTTGATCAATCAGGCACGCAATCTTGCAAGCCTGCCTTATTCCTCGCTCCAGCAATTGCAGGCCAATGTGCAACGGACCCAGGCTCTGCTGGGGCAGGCCCAGAGCATCGCCTTCGATGTCCAGCAGATCGATGCCATGTTCCAGCAAGACTATGGCGCCTTGCAGGCGACGGCACCCGATGCCGCCCTGATTGCCGATGCCCGCAGCCGCTGGGAGAATACCGTCGGCGGTCTGCAAGATGCCATGCGGGTGCAAGCAGGTGTCGTCGGCAATATCGACAGCAACCGTGCCGAAATGTCGGCGCTGGTCGGCGAGAGCCAGGGCGCAACGGGGGCGCTGCAGGCGACCCAGGCCGGGAACCAGCTTCTCGCTCTCCAGTCACAGCAACTTTCCGATCTGATTGCGGTCGTCTCGGCCAACGGGCGCGCAGAGATGCTCGGTGAGGCCGAGCGCGCAACGGCCGCTGAACAGGGGCGGATCCAGCGGGAACGCTTTCTGGCCCCCGGCGCGGGCTATCAGCCCGGCACCGCCCGCATGTTCAACTGAGCCAGCGGAGCACCGGGATGGAAGAAAAGCTGCTCGCACGGATCGCAGCCATCATATTCGTCGGATTGGCAATCACCGCCACGGTGGTGGGGATGTTGCGCGATGACGAGTCTGCGCCGGCATCTCTCTCCCCATCCCGGCAATCCCTCGCGGATCCGCTGCGTGAAGAACAAAGGCGCTGCCAGCGGCTTGGTGATGTAGCTGCCACCGATCCCGGCTGTCTCGCTGTCTGGGCTGAGACGCGTGATCGTTTTCTCGGGCGCGGCAGCGCATCGGCGAACCCGGCCAGTCTTGAAGGGCAATGAGCCATGGGCGGCACCGGCGTTATCGACAACTTCCTTGGCATCTTCACCTCCTATATCGACTCCGGCTTCGGACTGCTCGGTGGCGAAGTCGCCTTCATCGCGACCACGCTGATCGTCATCGATGTCACCCTGGCAGCTCTGTTCTGGGCGTGGGGCGCCGATGATGATGTCCTCGCGCGTCTGGTGAAGAAGACGCTCTTCGTCGGTGTCTTTGCTTATCTGATCTCGAACTGGAACAATCTGGCGCAGATCGTCTTCGACAGTTTCGCCGGTCTCGGGCTGATGGCCTCCGGCACGAGTTTTTCGCCCGCCGACCTTCTGCGGCCCGGGCGTGTTGCGCAGACGGGCCTTGATGCCGGCCGCCCACTCCTCGAGGCGATCTCCGACCTGATGGGCTTTGTCGCTTTCTTCGAGAACTTCATTCAGATCGCCTGCCTGATGTTTGCCTGGGTATTGGTCCTTCTGGCCTTCTTCATCCTTGCGGTGCAGCTCTTTGTCACCCTGATTGAGTTCAAGCTCACCACGCTGGCGGGTTTCGTGCTGATCCCCTTCGGATTATTCGGCAAGACTGCCTTCATGGCTGAGCGGGTGCTCGGCAATGTCATCTCCTCCGGCATCAAGGTGCTGGTTCTGGCCGTGATCATCGGCATTGGGTCGTCGCTCTTCGGCCAGTTCACCGCGGGTTTTGGAGGCGCAACGCCGACCATTGATGATGCCATGGCGATCGTGCTCGCGGCACTGTCGCTCCTCGGTCTCGGCATCTTCGGCCCCGGCATCGCCTCGGGTCTCGTTTCCGGCGGGCCGCAACTTGGTGCGGGCGCTGCCGTTGGTACAGGTTTGGCGGTTGGTGGTGCCGCACTGGCTACGGGCGGTGGCGCGATGATGGCATCACGCGGTGCCGGTGCAGCCGCACGCGGAGCTACTTCAGCAACAGGTGCTGCGTCAGGGGCCTACGCCCTTAACTCAGCAGGACAATCGGGCATGTCGGCCGTCGCTTCAGGTGCAGCCGGGATCGGCAAGGCCACAGGGCAGGCACTGGTATCGCCGCTGCGCCGTGCTGGTGCGAGCGTTGCGCAAAGCCACTCCGCAGGCGTCAAGGCGGCATTCACCGGAACCGGAGGCACGACAACCCAGGGCAGCCTCGGGGCCGGCCCCGGCGGCGGCGCATCTGACGCGGCCCCGGCCTGGGCGCAAGGCATACGTCGTAGCCAGTCACTGGGCCGGGGAACGCAGATCGCAGCTCAAGCGCTGCGCGCGGGTGACAACCATGGTGGTGGCGCTTCCGTCAAACTGGAGGACAGATAGACATGAACCTATTCAGGCGGCCAGCACCGCATTACGGCAAGACCCCGCAGCCGGAGACCCCCTATCAGAGGGCGGCGCAAGTCTGGGATGAGCGTATCGGCTCCGCCCGGCTCCAGGCACGGAACTGGCGCTACATGGCCTTTGGTGGTCTCTTTCTTTCTGCGGGATTTGCTGCCGCCCTGGTCTGGCAATCGGCGCGTGGTACGATCACGCCATGGGTCGTGGAAATCGACAGGCATGGCGAGGCGCGTGCGGTTGAGTCTGCGATTGCAGGCTACCAGCCGACGGATCCGCAGATCGCTTTCCATCTCGCGCGCTTTGTCGAGCAGGTGCGCGGTTTGCCGAGTGATCCGATCATCCTGCGCCAGAACTGGCTCAGGGCCTATGACTTCACGACTGATCGCGGTGCGATTTCCCTGAACGATTATGCGCGTGACAATGATCCGTTCACCAGGGTCGGCCAGCAGCAGATCTCGATCGAGGTCTCCTCTGTAATCCGCGCCTCGCCCGACAGCTTCCGCATCGCCTGGACCGAGCGCCACTATGAAGGAGGGCATCTGGCAAGGTCCGAGCGTTGGACCGCCATCCTTGGCATTGCCGTCCAGCAGCCGAGGGATGCAGAGCGGCTGCGGCTCAACCCCCTTGGCATTTACATCAATTCCATAAACTGGTCGCGGGAGATGAGCCAATGACCCTTCGTCTTTTTCCGCGCGTTATGGGGCAGCGCCATCGGGGCGGTGCCCTTCTCCTTCCGGCATTCCTGCTCACAGCCTGTGCCCGCAACGACATCCCCGAGATCACCTATGACGACGCTGTTCCGCCTTTGCCGGTGGTACGGGTCGCCACCGGCGAGTCTGCTCCGCGGCCGTTGCATGTACCGCCGGGCTGGACCCCGAGCCGGGGCGGGGTCGCCTCGGGAACCGCCGAGGGCAGGGTGACCAACGCCAATGTAGCGGCCCGGGTCGAGCCACGCCGTGAGGGATATTTCAACGCGATCCAGTTTTACCCCTGGTCCGAGGGGGCTCTCTATCAAGTCTATGCCGCCCCCGGCCAGATCACCACGATTGCGCTGGAGCCCGGGGAGAGCCTTACCGGCGCGGGGCCCATCGCTGCCGGCGACACGGCACGTTGGGTCATTGGCGACACCGAGAGTGGCGTGGGTCCAACCCGGCGTATCAATGTGCTGGTGAAACCCACGCGCCCGGACATCACCACCAACCTGGTCATCACTACGGATCGGCGGACCTATCTCATCGAGTTGCGTGCCAGCGAGACGACCTGGATGCCGGCCATTGCCTGGTCCTATCCCGCTCCGCCGCCCGGCAGCCGTGTGACTGCTCCCGCTGCGCCGATGATCCCGGCCGAGACGGCACGCAATTATCGCTATAGTCTTCAAGGAGACACCCCGCCTTGGCGTCCGGTCTCGGTCTTTGACGATGGCCGCCGGGTCTATGTCGTCTTCCCGCGCGGGATCATCCAGGGCGAGATGCCGCCTCTCTTCGTGCTGAACGCCGAAGGCGAGCCCGAGATCGTCAACAGCCGTGTCCATCGCAATGTCCTGATCGTTGATCGGCTGTTCGGTGCTGCAGAACTCCGGCTGGGAAGTGGTGAACGCCAGCAGACCGTCCGGATCCTTCGGACCGAGGGGCTGCGGGAGGCTGTGGCGGGGACCACAGGGGAGAGCCCGACATGAGCGCTGACGAGCAACAAGACTCTGGTCCGGTTGCAGCTCCTTCTGCCATGCGACTGCGCGCAGAGGCGCCGCGTGTCACCCGGATATCGCGCAAGGCCCTGATGACCCTTGGCATGATCGCGTGCGTCGGGATCGGTGGCGCGCTTATCTATGCGCTGCAAGGTCGGGAGAAAGGTGGCGCAGGGGAGGAACTGGTCTCGACTGATGGTCGCACGACGGCAGAAGGTCTTCAGGGTCTCCCTGGCAGCTATGGTGATGTGCCACTCCTTGGCCCGCCATTGCCGGGCGATCTTGGTGGTCCGATCCTGCGGGCACAGCAAGAGGGCAGGACTGTTCCAGTTGCGCCGGTGCCGATGACCGTGACGCCTGACCCTGAGGAGATGCGTCGGCTTGCCGAATTGGAGGCGGCCCGCACCAGTCAGATCTTCTTCCAGACGCGTCCTGGTTCTGGCGGATCAGCAATCAGCTTTGCGCCCGGAGCTATGCCAGGTCCGGTTGACGGGGCAGGGGGCGCGGGACCGGAAAATCCGAGGCAGGCTTTTCTGAATGCCGGGCCGGATCGGATGACGGTCGCGCCTGATCGGATCACTGCCCCGGCCTCACCCTATCTGCTTCAGGCTGGCTCGGTCATACCAGCAGCGTTGATTACCGGCATTCGCTCTGACTTGCCGGGGCAGATCACCGCCCAGGTGACCCAGAACGTCTACGACAGTCCGACAGGGGCTCTGCTGCTGATCCCGCAAGGCGCACGGATGATCGGTGAATATGATGATCGGATCGAGTTCGGGCAGCGGCGCGTGCTCCTTGTCTGGACCAGGATGATCTTCCCCAATGGCCGCTCTATTGTTCTGGAGCGGCTATCCGGTGCAGACGCTGCGGGGTACGCAGGTCTTGAGGATGGTGTCGATTATCACTGGGGTCAGGTGATGAAAGCGGCCGGCTTGGCTACCCTCCTGGCCGTCGGGGCGGAACTCGCGGCCGATGAGGAAGACCTGCTCGCCCGCGCGCTTCGTGACGGAGCGCAGGATACAATTAACCAGGTCGGCCAGAGGATCGTCGAGCGGCAGCTGCAGGTCGAGCCCACGCTGACGATCCGGCCAGGGTTCCCGGTGCGGGTCATGGTTACACGGGATTTAGTGCTTGAAGCCTATGGAGGCTGATATGACAAAGCTGAGGCTCGGTGCCATTCTTGAGGACAAGCCGTTGAAGGTCACGGTGGAAATCACGGCACAATTGCATCGTGATCTGACGGCCTATGCGGCTGCCCTGTCCCGAGAGACAGGACAAGTGATTTCCGACCCAGCAAGACTTGTCGTTCCGATGCTTGAACGTTTTATTGCAACGGATCGAGGATTTGCAAAGGCGCGAAAGATTCTGCGGGATTCGCAGGGTCATGGCGGCCGGAAGCCCGGTGGGTAATTTTCTGCCTTCATGTGGTCGATTTGGAATTTGACCTGACAAATGTTCGCAAGTTGCCGATAAACCTGCGGAGAGCGGGGTTGTCGCGCCTCGGTGACCACACGGCAAAGAGAGGAAGGACTTCCGAGGGCAGATTCAATGGTCGGAATGCGAGATTCTGCGCACGCACGTGGGTCCACCCCTCAGTGACGATCGAAATTCCCTCGTTCATCGCTACAAGATGCATGACGTCATCCAGTGGGAGGTCCTGAAAGACCACCTTTGGGCGTGTGGAGAAATCAGAGCCTCGTCTCATGATATAGCCATACACTTCCGGACCAGCCCCGCTACGGGGCAGAAGGAAGGTCTCGCCATGGATCGCTGGCCAGCTAAGTTCCGACTTCTCCGACAGCGGACTATTTTGGGAAAGTGCGACATGGATGCGCTCGTGACCCACCAGCTGCGAGTCAAAATCTTCTCCAATATCTTGGCCGGGTAGAAACAGGATATCGACTGCATTATTACGCAACGCCTCGATCTGTGTTTCGCGGCTTCCACTTTGAATCCGAAGAGAAAGCCGCGGATGCCTTTGCTTGAATGAATCTATGATGTTTCGAAGAATACCGCCAGCGAGGGTGGTCAATGTGCCAACTGACAGCCCTCCATGTTCACCTCTGCCCTCCTGAATTGCTGTTCTGATTCCTATGTCAAGGGATCTGATGCCTTGGGCTGCGCTTAGATTGAGTCGCTCCCCCGCGGGCGTCAGGTGCACCCCGCCGGAGTGACGCTCAAAAAGGGAAACACCTATACTATCCTCAAGCCGCCGGATTCGTCTGCTGATGGCTGACGGGGTTTCCCCCATGTGGCGAGCTGCTGCGGCAAAACTACTATGTCCTGCGGTAACCAGAAAACACTGAATCGACTTCAGATCGAGTTCCGTGCCTTGCGGAACGATTTTGGCCGAGGTCGGTGGGTATTCTCGCTTTAACATAAAATGCACTCCTGCAACTCTGCGCTGCGCGGTGCTGTCTCATCAAAGCCAATGGTAGAGTGTAACGGAAAGATGACCATGGCAATCGTGAACGTGCGAATCTGGGCCACATTTCCGGTCAACCGTGGATGTGCCCAGCCTCACCCTGGCCAACGAAGGCGGGCCATCTCCACTTTCACGCCGCGCCTCGGCGTATAGACTGCCTAAGCGTCCGGACGGTGACGTTGTAGCGGAGCGCAACCTTTGCGAGATCCTCGCCGTCGTTGAGGACGGCCCTGCGAGCGGTTTCAATTTCGGATTTGGAGAGTGCCGGTGGTCGACCTAGCCGTTGACCGTTGGCTTTGGCAGCTTCCATGCCTGCTCGCGTGCGCTCGCTGATCAGGGTTCGCTCGAACTCCGAAAGTGCTGCCATCATATGAAACACAAGTCTTCCGCCAGAACTGGAAGTGTCTATCGACTCAGTAAGTGACGAAAATTCAACGTCTCTTTTTCCCAAAGAATCAATAAGTTGGACGAGACCTATTAGCGAACGTCCGAGACGGTCGAGCCGCCATACGACCAGAGTGTCGCCGGGGCTGAGGCACTTCAAGGCACTGGATAGGCCCGGACGGCTTAGCGTTTTCCCCGATACCCCGTGGTCACAGAAGATCTTGGAGCAGCCCGCGCGCTTGAGCGCGAGCTTCTGAAGATCCATCCGCTGCTCTTCCGTCGAAACCCTTACGTATCCGATTTTCATAGTTCTTTCCGTTCAGTGCGCGCCACACCTTAGGGTTGCGGCGAAGACTTGGAAGTGCCTTGCGCCATTGTACTCCATAGAACGCCGCCTTGACCTAAAGGGCTCCTTTTTCGCCACAGCTGTGGCGCTGCACATCACGCATCATCTCCCCCATGTTTCGTTGGCTTTGACGAGAGATCACCGGCCATCAAATGTTCGGTAGCAAAAGGAGCCCTTTCTGCAGGTGACGGCTCGCCCGCAGATGGGGTGGGTGCCGTTTTGATTTCTACTGCCATAGCCTTCGTGGTCGCCGCATTTGCGGTGAGTAGTGGGGCCATTTGGACCTCTGCAGTGGCTCTCTATATCAGCGTGGGCGTTGTCACTCTGTTGATGCTCGGTTTTCGTCGCGCTTGGATTGTGCGCAGTGAGATAGCCGAAATATCCGCCCACCCAGATATCTGCAAATTGACGCCGCAACTGGAGGACCGTCTCTTTGCTGATGCGGAACGGATGATGTCTGCTCACCCTTCGGATCGTGGAGTTTCATTGGTTGTGGGGGCTGATGTCGAGCGCGTTTTGAGTTTCCAGAGGCATTTGCAGGACGTCGGGCTGTCCGCAATGAGTTGCTACCATTTTCCAGTCGCGTCTGATTGGCTTGATGATTTTCAGATGGACGAGGTTGCCGATGCTATCGATTTGGTGGTTGTGGATGCTGTGACCTCCGATGTGGGCCTCGTATCAGACTTCGTACGGCATCTTGTAGGTAATCACGAGCATCTAACCGTAGTTATCGTGGTTGGTTTTCCATCTGACGTTATTACTTCGCTTTCTGACATGGCGAGTTCTGGTCTGATTTCGTATGTGCCGGATAGCGGTGCCGCGATCAAGATGGCCGCTCTTAACATTATTGAATGTGCTGGCGAAGCTGAGCCGGATTTCCGTAATGGGTCCGGTTTTATATGATATGACACCTGGTGTTGAAATGAAGCCATATCTTCGTGAAATTGATCTGGCCGTTGGTCGAAATTTGAGAACTATTCGAAGATCTCGCGGCTTGAGTCAGAGGCAGGTTGCAGAAGCAATTGGCGTCACAATGCAGCAGTTTCAGAAATATGAAACCGCTGCAAATCGACTGTCTGTATCTCGGATGTTGTTGGTCGCTGATGTCCTGAATGCACACCCATCGGAGATTATTGGTGGGACATTTGAGGCGGCATTGGCTGAGTCAAAGCAGATTCACATGCAGATAATAGCTGATTCAATAGAGGCGGATCCGAAGAGGACGGTTCGCGCTTTGATTGATTTGTTTCAGGGGCTTGCAAATAGAGGGGCAGGCTGAGGTGTCACGGGGGATGTTCACACTTCGGTCGAGCATCATCGTTAGCGGAGAGCATTGGGCGTAGGCCCGGTTTGAAACCGGCCTTTGGCGAATCCGGCGATATTTCGCAAGTGCTGAAGGCCTAAAGGAGGAAAATTATGGCGGTGACCATAGTCGACAAGAGTGACGGCGCTCAGCGTGTCGTCGAATTGTCAAATATCGTCCTGGATGGGCGGAATACGGTAGGAAAGATGTCAAACTCAACACAAGATAAATCATATCACCGGATGGTGCGGGGCGGCCGACTGGTGAAATGGAAAGGCCGAGTGGCGAGCATTGCGCCCTTCGTTGCGGGTGTTGCTGTCGCTGCGACACTGGGAAGTGTCGCGACTTTCCTATCAGGCACCAGCGCAATTGCTGCGGAGTGCCTTGCAGCCAGTACTGGAGGGTACTCTGTTGGCACCGCTGCATACGGCGGGGTCACGAACTCGGCAAATTGTGAAATCAGCACTATCGCGCCGATTGTAGGAGCCGCAACGGGCGGCGCTGACCGCGCGATTTTTGTGCGCAACAGGACAGTTGCGGTTCTGAATGATTTATCGACCACACTCGACACCACAGGCAAAAACTGGTTCCTTGGCGCACTTGTTACGTCGGGGTCCCCAACCTCGTTGGGACATTTGGATGCATCTGACCATACGATTGACCTGACGATCATAAACTCTGGAACCAACATGAGATCCGGAGTCGATGCATCCGGGAACTCTCTGGCAGAGTTTGGCACTTTGAATGTTACGATGCACGATATACAGTCCAGCTTCTCTCTCAGCTCGTTCGAGAGCTATGGTGTCCTGGCAGGATCGTCGAACAATGCCGGAGAAACCGCGACTACCAATGGGTATTATTCGCGCGCAATATTTGACAACCTTAATATCGATATGACATCCCGAGGGACATTTAACCTTTTGGTTTCAGGGGTGCGGGTTATCCAAGGAGCCTGGAATAATTCGGGCGATGGGGCCTCTGGATACGTTGAGGTTAAAGATCGTCTTGTCATTGATCTAGAAACAACTAATGGATCCAATGACCTGATCGGGATATATGTTTCTGGAGGTGATTCTCAAGTCCACATCAACGACAGTGAAATCACCATTTCTGGTAACTCGTTTTCCCGCGCGAATGCTATACGCCTTGGGAAAACTGCAGCAGTTGGAACGGGTGTTGGCCAGCTGTATTCTAGCGGACGCATGGTTCTGGACACGACAGGCAGCAACCTGCAGGATGGCGCGATAGACATTATCTGGCAGGGTGCTCTACTGGACGCCAACGCCGATACATCCAGCACTGATATCCGATCCCGGGGTGCCGCAATTTCTGTCAGTGGCAACGCGGACCAGGCAACGGCCCAGACCGTAACTTCGTTCAACGATCTTGTGGCAACCACGACGTCGACCACTGCGGATCTTATCGAGGTCAGCACCGGCCAGAATGACTATCAGCTTCTTGTTCGGGGTGCGGGCAGCAATCTTACCGCGACATCCTCTGCCTACATCATCGATATTGCCGGCGGCGCGAGCAACGCCAGCCATGTCACGATGGACTTTTCTGAAGGCTATATGCAGGGTCTGACCCGCAAAACGGCGAGTTCAACCCTGGCCCTGAGCGTGAATGACGGTGCCTATTGGCAACTGGCGGCAGCCGGTTCGGGGCTGACTTCGACCTTCACGACGCTGAACCTGACCGCTTCACACCTGATCGGGCATAACAACGACGGAACGCTGGCGAATTACGTTCTTCAGGGCGATGTGATCAACACCCGCTCGGAGATCGATCTTTCCAACGATCTGGCCGGCGATGTTCTGACAATTGACGGCGATTACACGACAGGAGATGGCCTCTGGCTCTTTGATGCGGAACTGACCGGGACTGGGCTTGTCGCTGATGGCGGTAGCACGGTGTCGGATACGGCGAACATCACCGGCAGCACCATAGATCGGGGTGTGGACTGGGTCTGGGTGAACAATCTGGCGGTAGCAAACCCGACAGGTGAGGAGTCCTATCTGCTCATCGGGGTTGGCGGAGATTCTGCTGGCGAGTTCCTGCTTCAGCGCCGAGTTGTCAAAGGCGGTTACGAGTATCTGCTGAACAAACATGCCGACGGATCATGGTATCTGGAAAGCGTCAGTCTGACCGGTGAAACCGGGCCGACCGGCGCAACCGGGGCCACAGGCGAAACCGGTGCCACCGGCGCAACAGGGGCCACGGGCGAAACTGGTGCCACCGGCGCCACCGGGGCCACGGGCGAAACCGGGGCGACCGGCGCAACCGGGGCCACAGGCGAAACCGGGGCGACCGGCGCGACCGGGGCCACGGGCGAAACTGGTGCCACCGGCGCGACCGGGGCCACGGGCGAAACCGGGGCGACCGGCGCAACCGGGGCCACAGGCGAAACCGGGGCGACCGGCGCAACCGGGGCCACAGGCGAAACTGGGGCGACCGGCGCGACCGGGGCCACGGGCGAAACCGGGGCGACCGGCGCAACCGGGGCCACAGGCGAAACCGGGGCCACAGGCGAAACCGGGGCGACCGGCGCAACCGGGGCCACAGGCGAAACTGGGGCGACCGGCGCGACCGGGGCCACAGGCGAAACCGGTGCCACCGGCGCAACAGGGGCCACGGGCGAAACCGGGGCGACCGGCGAAACTGGTGCAACGGGTGACACCGGCGCAACCGGCGACACTGGTGCGACGGGCGATACCGGAGCAACGGGTGATACTGGCGCGACCGGCCCTGCCGGCGGTTCGGTGATCCGTCCCGAGGTTGGCTCCTATGCGGCAAACGCTCTCGGTGCGGCGACGATGTTCGACCATGGCTGGCGTGACCGCCAGGGCGCCATCCGCAGTCTCGACACGGATCAGACCCTCTGGCTGCGCTTCGGCGGCATCCATGGTTCGACCACCGGCGAAAGGGGTCAGCTCGAGACCGACTACGACCGTCTTACCCTGCACTTCGGTGCGGATCTGGCCCGTTGGAGCACAGACGGCAGGGACGAGATGGTCGTCGGTATCATGGCGGGCTACGGTAAGCAGGACAGCGATACCGTCTCGAACGTGACGGGCTACGCCTCCAGCGGCGAGGTCGAGGGCTATGCGCTCGGTCTCTATGGCACCTGGGTGCAAGACAGCTTCGAACGTCAGGGCTGGTATGTCGACAGCTGGCTTATGCTTGGTCGCTATGATGCTGAGGTCAGCAGCTTCGGCTTTGCGACCCAGAGCTATGACATCGACACGACCACGGTCTCGCTCGAGGCGGGTTATGCCTTCGATGTCTGGCGCTCGGACCGCTCCCGCGTCTGGCTGGAACCGCAGGCACAGCTGATCTGGGCCGATGTCGACGGCGGCAGCTTTGTCGATGACACCGGCACCAGGGTCAGCCTTGATGGCAACAGCCTGACCTCGCGGCTTGGTATCCGTGCCTCGCTGGAGGGGCTGCCTGACCAGAACAACGAACGCTCCATCGGCTTCGTTCAACTGGACTGGCTGCATGAGATCGAACGTCCCGATCTGACGCTCGACAGCTACAAGGCGTCTTACGGTGGCGAGGATGCCCTGCGTGTCGGCGTGGGCTACGAGCACCGATGGTCCGAGACCTCGCGTCTGAACCTTCAGCTCGACTACACCGGCGCCTCCGGCGGCGATGACAGTGTCGGGGCCAGCTTCGGCTTCAATTACAAGTTCTGAAGCCAGAGCCGACATGCGGCGGCGGGATATTGCGCCGCCGCTTCTGCTGCAATACCTTGTCGGAGACCCCGGGCGTGAAACTCTGCCTGAACATGATCGTGCGCGACGAAGCGGAGGTGATCCTCGAGACGCTCGAAAACCTGCTTGCGCATATCGATCTCGCGACCTGGGTCATTCACGACACCGGTTCTCGTGACAATACGCCGGCCCTGATTACGGATTTCTTTGCCCGTGCGGGGATCCCGGGTCGCTTGATCCACCGACCATGGGAGAGCTTTGGCGCCAACCGGCAATATGCGCTGGCAGATGCGCAGGGCCTTTCCGACTACGTTTTGTTCTTCGATGCCGACAGCCGCTTTGAAGGGCGTTTGCCGACACTTCCTGTCGATGCCGATGCGATGATGCTCAACACCCGGCGCGGTAGCACCCTCTATCCGTCGAAGCTGATTGTCCGCAACGATGGCAGCTTCCGGTGGCGCGGTGTGGTGCATGAGGGGCTTTACTTCCAGGGCCGGGGCGAAGAGCGCGTGCGCCATGTCGACGGCGATTATGCGCTGATCAACCAGAGTGCCGGTGCGCGTTCACGCGATCCGTCCACCTATTTCCGTGATGCCCGCGCGCTGGTTCAGGCCGTCGAGACGCTGCCCGCTGAGGATCAGGATCTGCTGCCGCGCTATACGTTCTACTGTGCCAATTCCTGGCGTGATGCCCATGCACCGCAGGAGGCGATCCCGTGGTATCGTAAACGTATCGCGCTTGGCGGGTGGAAGGATGAGGTCTGTCTGTCCTGGCTCGGGCTGGGGATCGAACTGACCAAGACCGGCGATCAGGACGGGGCGCTGCTTGCCTTCCTCTCTGGTCACGAGACCTGCCCTGACCGGGCGGAATGCCTGTATCAGGCTGCCAGGATGGAGCGGATGCGTGGACGTCCGCACCTCGGCCTTGTCTATGCCAGCGAAGGCCGCCGATGCCCGATGCCCGATGCAGGCCGACTCTTCGTCTGGCGCGATGTCTACCGCTACTGGCTGACCTTCGAGTTGCTGCTCTGCCTGAAAGATCTCGGGCGGCTCGACGAGGGAGCCAATGCCCTGCGGCAGATGCGGACCGCCAGGGCACCCGATCACCTCTACGCGCTGCTTGGACTGTCCCCGGACGGAACAGCGCCGCGCTAACACTGAAATGGCCCCTAATACCGGGCCGGAAAGGACCATCATGATCTCGCCGATCAAAGCCGTATTTGCCATGGCGATTGTCTGCCTGCCGTTTGCCGCGCAGGCACAGGATGCCGCTCCGGGGGCACCGGAAATGACGACCGCGACATACCGCGCGTGGACCCTGCGCTGCGCCACCGTTGCCGCCGAAAGTGCTCGCCCGATCTGCGAGGTTGCCCAAACCCTCAGTCTGACACCGGGCGGAAATCCAATCGCACAGGTCGCAATGGGGCGCGTTGCTGAGGATCAGTCGATGAAACTGGTTGTTCAGCTGCCGACCGGCGTCTGGCTACCAGGCAATGTCAGAATCGAGGCCCCAGATGGAGCTGCCCTTACAGCGATATTCACCGCCTGTGGCCACCTGTGCGCGGCGGAAGCGGCACCCGACGATGCCTTTGTCGCAACGCTGAAATCCGCAACCGAAGCCGCGACCCTGACCTTTTTCGACGGCGCACAGCGTCCCGTCGCGCTGGAAGTATCGCCCGATGGTCTGACTGCTGCACTGGCGGCCATGGAGGCCGGAAAGACCGTGAATTGAACGCGGCCAGCAAGATGTGAGGCTGAATGACGACGATTGGCCGCTCTACGACAGGCGAGCTCGTTCCGACGCCACCGACAGAGGTGTAGCCCCTCTTGCCCAGTAAAATGGCCGCACAATGGCGGCACGCCCCTGATCGGGCGGGGTGGCGCGGGAAGTCTGGGACTCTTCGCGTCTCTGTACTACTGAAACGCGCGGCCAGCATGGGCAGGGAGCATATCCCAAGCCTGTCCTTGCCCTTTGAACACATAGAATGTCTCTGACGATCATGCCCGAAGAACATTGCACCGACAGGCACCTGCTGAGCGATGTTGAAACCGCGTTCATTGCGGCGAACCTTCGCGGGATCAGAAAAGCGACGGTTCGACTCCTCGGTGACGATGCGCAGCTCGAGGAGGCCATCATATCCGCATGCCTGGCGCTCGACGTATCAGTCAGAACCGAGCGCCTTGGCGGCATGGCGCCGTTTCCACATCGGCGTTTCAGCTTCCGCTATATCGACGATACCGCCATCGTTACCGTCTCACCTGCTGGCACACTGATGGGATGACATTCTGAACTGCGCAGTTTGCGGCAGGCCCTTATGTCAACTGGAATAAGCCCATCCACATTCCGCGCCGGAGGCCGGGCCTCCGCCCGGTCGATCCCCCGGCACTGCAGTTTTCGGGACTCCTGGCGTTCGGCTCGCCCGAAGGCCAGGCTTTGCGGCAAGGATCGTTACCCGAGTGGGCCGAGACGCCGGCCCAGCTGCGTGGGTCATGGGCCGGTGCAGCCGGCACAAGACTAGAGTGGCCCCCGGCTCGACGGGTGCCGCCCGCTACGGTTGCGTTCCCCGAAAAACATGCTCTCTTGGCAATGGGCGTTGCTGATGTGACCGACCCCCGACGGCATCAGTGTGCCAAGGTGGGTCTGCGAGGATCCACCTAGGAGAGCGGTCATGTCGGAGATTACCACTGTCGGGCTCGATCTGGCGAAGAATGTGTTTCAGGCTCACGGGGCTGATGTCTCGGGCCGGGTGCTTTTTCGCAAGAAGCTGAGGCGAGACCAGGTCCTGTCGTTCTTCAGCCAGTTGCCGCCTTGCATTGTCGCCATGGAAGCCTGCGGAGGGGCCCATTTCTGGGGCCGCGAGCTTGGCAAGCTTGGGCACGAGGTGCGGTTGATCCCGCCCGCCTACGTGAAGCCCTTCGTCAAGCGCCAAAAGAACGATGCGGCCGATGCCGAAGCGATCTGCGAAGCGGCGCAGCGCCCGACGATGCGCTTCGTGCCGGTGAAGAGCGAAGATACCTAGGGTGCGGCAATGGTCTTCCGCATCCGGGAACTTCTGATCCGTCAGCGCACTCAGGCGATCAACAGCCTGCGCGGCCATCTCACCGAGTTTGGTCTGATCGTGCCGCAGGGTGCGGCCAACGCTGCTCGGCTGATCGCTATCGTGGAAGATCCGGACAATGGCCTGCCCGCTGAGGCCGTTGCCACTTTGACGGTGCTGGTCGCAACCCTTTCGCATCTCGAGGACGAGATCGGCAAACTCAACGCCGAGATCGAGCGCCGAGCCAAAGAGGATGCGGTGGCCTGCCGACTGATGACGGTGCCCGGGATTGGGCCGCTGATTGCCACAGCCATCGCGGCGCTGGCGCCACCGCCTACGATATTCCGCAAGGCGCGTGACTTTGCCGCCTGGCTCGGCCTCGTGCCACGGCAGCATTCGACCGGCGGAAAGCAGCGGCTCGGGACTACGACTAAAATGGGGGAGCGATCCCTGCGGCGCCTGCTGATCATTGGCGCCAACGGCGTCATCGTCAAACGGCACTTCCATGCGGCGGCGCAACCGGGCACATGGCTCGGCGGCATGCTGACGCGCAAGCCGCCAATGCTGGTGCGGGTCGCGCTGGCAAACAAAATGGCGCGGCCTCAGCCGCTCTCTTGAACCAGTGGCGTTCGTGGCTTCGATCTGGGCTCTGATGGCCCGCGGGGGCGTCTGCAAGTCTCCGGCCGCAGCGGCGTAAGCCGTCAAGGTCGCGAGGACGTTGGAGCGAAGGAGGGCAAGGAGCAGTTTGGCGCAATCGTCGTGAGACGGGATCGGGAGAACCAGGGCGCAACCGAGTGCCTTCGAGCACGCGGCTTTGATCTGGACCCGACCCTCGAACACCATACGGGCCCGCAGCATGAAGATGGCTGCAAAAAGGCCGAACACATGTCAGCACCCGATGACGCGCCAAAAGAAGCTCTGAAGATCCCTCTTGCGCAAGGGGCGGTTACACATGTTGCGCTATTCGGCTGGAAGGGGATCTGCCCCTTTCCCGCGTGACGTTCAGCCCGCGGCAGTGATCTCGGCGGTGCCGAGAGCGTTATACTTGTTAATGATGGCAATGCGGATCTGGATTTCTGCGGTCTGCCGATCAGGGTCGCGTGAGGCAATGCGCTCGCCAAAGGCCTTGAGGCAGTTCATCCGCGCCTCGACCCGACTTCGGACATGGTAGCCGACCGATCGCTTCCAGTTGGCTCGTCCGAGGCGTCGTGTTTCGTGCAGGATGTCGTTGCGGACGCGGGCAGCCGGGCAATCCTCTTTCCAGGCGCGGCCGTTGCGGCGGATAGGGATGCGCGCTTCGGCTCCCCGTTCGACGATCGCGCCATGGCATCGTCTGGTGTCATAGGCGCCGTCGGCCGTGACCGAGCCGATCTCTTCATCCTAGGGGAGCTGTGCCTTCAGGGCTGGCAGCATCGGGCTGTCGCCTTGCCGACTGGACGTAAATTCGACGGCCCGGACATCGCCGGTCTGTGCATCCATGCCAATATGGACCTTGCGCCACTGCCTGCGGCGCGATGCGCCATGTTTGCGCGCCTGCCAGTCGCCATCGCCGCGGAACTTGATGCCGGTGCTGTCGACCCACAGGGTCACGGGACCGTCCGGGCGGCGGTAAGGGATCTGCACTGCAATCCATACCTGGCGTCGGCAGAGCGTGGAATAGTCCGGAACAGGCCAGTCCAATCCCGCCATCTCGATCACGCTGGCGATCAGCCCCACCGTTTGCCGCAGCGGCAGGCCGAACAACACCTTCAGCGTGAGGCAGGTCGGGATCGCGCCCTTTGAGAAGGTCTCAGGGTGACCGCGCTTGCCAGTCTTCACAGCTTTCCAGACCATCGCCGGATCGAACCAGATCGAGAGCGAGCCGCGGCGGCGCAGGGCGGCATTGTCGTCAGGCCAGTTCGTTGTGCGGTAGCGGGGAGAAGAGGGCTTCGGCATAGCCCGAACCTAACAAGCAGGATTCACGACGTGAATCCACCTCTCCGATAAGTGCAACAACGCCATTCGGACGGCTGGGGTCCGCTGCGGAGGAGCCCCTGAGACCGTGGATCAGCGACAGATACGTATTTTCAGCAGAGCCTCCATCCAGTCCGCGAAGGCTGTCAGGCGGCGCTGCATGCGGGGGGCACCGGGAAACAGCAGGTTCATGGGCATCGGAGCCGGCTGGTAATCCGGCATGACCCCGACCAGTTCGCCGTGCGCCAGATGATCCGCCACATCATAGGCCGGGATCTGGATCAGCCCCATACCTGCCAGCGCGCAGGCGATATAGCCCTCGGCACTGTTAGCACTGACCCGCCAGGGGACGGGAGCGCTGCGCAGCCGCCCGCCTTCCTGCCATTCCCAGTCCGCAACACGCCCGGTCGAGGGCGAGGCATAGGCGATCTGCAGGTGTTTCGACAAATCCGTCGGGGTGAGGGGCGTGCCATGCCGGGCCAGATAGGCGGGGCTTGCCACATTGATCTGTGCGATCTCGCCAATTCGCCGCGCCTTCAGGCCGGAATCGGCCAGCGGCCCGATCCGCAGGGCAAGGTCCACCCTTTCACCCAGCAGATCGACTGCGCGATCGGTCATCCCCAGTTCCACCCGGATCGCAGGCCAGAGCGTCAGGAAGTCTGGCAGGGCTGGTGCCACGATCAGACGGCCGATCCGCCCCGGCAGATCGACCCGGATACGGCCTTCGACCCTGTGGCTGGCGCTGCGGAACATCGCCTCCATCTCCTCGCCCTCGGCCAGCCAGGAAAGACAGCGCTCGTAGAATTCTTCGCCCTCATCGGTGGGCGCGACCACGCGTGTGGTGCGGTTCAGAAGCCGCACGCCCAGCCGTGTCTCGATATCGGCGATTGCAGTCGATACGCTGGAACGCGGCATCTGCAGCGTATCGGCCGCACGCGTGAAACTGCGCGCCTCAACGACACGGGTGAAGATGCGATAAAGCGTGATCTGATCCATTGTTCGTTCTGTGCGACAGGTGAGGTCAGAATGGAAGGATTTATTCGATCCGATCTGAACACATATCAATGCCCTGTCAAAGAGGAGCCGTTGATATGACCAGTAGAACCATTGCCGGGAAGACCATCCTGATCGCAGGCGGGGCCAAGAATCTTGGCGGGCTGCTCGCGCGGGACTTTGCATCCCTGGGCGCAAAGGCCATCGTGATCCATTACAACAGTGCGGCAAGCGCGGGTGATGCCGAGGCAACCCTGGCCGCCGTCCGGGCCGCAGGCAGCGAGGCCGTTGCGATCCAGGCCGATCTGACCACAGCGGGCGCGGTGGAGCGGCTCTTTGCCGAGGCTGTTGCTGCCGTCGGGCGCCCCGATATTGCGATCAACACCGTGGGCAAAGTGCTGAAAAAGCCGATCGCCGAGATCTCGGAAGCCGAATATGACGAGATGAGCGCGGTGAACGCCAAAGCGGCCTTCTTCTTCCTGAAAGAGGCGGGCAAGGCCGTGAATGATAACGGGGCGATCTGCACCCTCGTGACGTCGCTCCTGGGCGCCTATACGCCCTTCTATGCCAGCTATGCGGGCACCAAGGCGCCGGTCGAGCATTTCACCCGGGCCGCCTCTAAGGAACTGGGGGAGCGAGGGATTTCGGTGACCGCCATCGGCCCCGGTCCGATGGATACGCCCTTTTTCTACGGGCAGGAGGCGCCCGAGGCGCAGGCCTATCACAATTCGGCAGCGGCCCTTTCGGCTTTCTCGAAAACCGGCCTCACCGATATCGGGGATATCGCGCCCTGGATCCGCTTCCTTGTGACCGAAGGCTGGTGGATGACCGGGCAGACGATCCTCGTGAACGGCGGCTACACCACCAAGTAACCGCCGACCGGCCCGGCCTTCCCCAGGGGCCGGGCCACTTTCATGTCAAAAGGGCAGCTGCCATGACCTCGACCTTCCCCCCGCCGCTTGATCGCTTTGTCGCTGCCGTGAATGCGGGCGATACCCCCGTTTTTCTGGCCTGCTTTGCCCCTGATGCGCTGGTGGATGACTGGGGGCGCGTCTTTTCCGGGCACGCCGCCATCAAAGGCTGGAGCGACCGGGAACTGATCGGCGCGAAGGGTGTCCTTACCGTTCGCGGCCTCTCGGCGACGGGCGGCAGGGTCACGCTGGTGGGGCATTGGGCAAGCAGCGTCTTCACCGGCGAAAGCAGCTTCGGCTTCACACTGGCAGATGGTCTGATCCGCGAGATGCGGATCACGGGTTAAGGGGGTGCGCAGATGCATATGGCAACGGTGATTTTTGCGGGGTTTTTGCTGCTGGCGGTTTTTGCGCTGTTCGGGCGGCTTTGGGGGCATGATGCGGCCGGGGTCGCTCTGGCGGCCCGCTGGTTCGTGCCGGTCTGGGCCGGGGTGGCGCTGGTCAATATGTGGGTCGGCGTCACGAAGGCAGGCTATAGCGTCCTGCAGGAACTGCCGATCCTGGCGCTTGTCTTCACCATCCCTTCGGGTGCCGCATTTTTCATTGCCTGGCAGATGAGAGGATAATCATGGCCGATCCGGTTTCCACTGCGGCCGAGGCCGCGCATCACGGGGTTGACCTCGTGCCCGTCGTTGTCCTGCTGGCAGCGGCGGTTGTCGCGGTTCCGGTCTTTCGCAGGATCGGGCTTGGCTCGGTGCTGGGCTATCTGGCGGCGGGTCTGGTCATTGGACCCTATGGCTTTGGCTTCTTCCAGGATGCCACATCCATCATCCATGTGGCCGAGCTGGGGGTGGTGCTGTTCCTGTTCATCATCGGGCTGGAGATGCAGCCCTCGCGGCTGTGGTCGATGCGCGGCGAGATCTTCGGCCTTGGTGCCTTGCAGGTCTGTCTTGCCATCTTTGCGCTGATCTGGATCGGCATCGCGCTTGGCTATCCGGTTGCCGCCAGTTTCGTCGCCGGCACCGGCTTTGTGCTGACATCAACCGCCATCGTGATGCAGATGCTGCAAGAGCGCGGCGAGATGGCCCAGCCCAAAGGCCGGCGCATGATCGCGATCCTTTTGTTCGAGGATCTGGCCATTGTGCCGCTTCTGGCCATCGTGGCCTTCCTTGCGCCAGGCGGCGCCGAGGCCACCCTGGCCGACCGGCTGCAATCGGTGGCCATCGGGCTTGGCGCCATTGCGGTGCTGGTCGTGGCGGGGCGCTGGCTGCTGGATCCGATGTTCCGCCTTCTGGCGCGCTTTGGCGCGCGTGAGGTGATGACAGCCGCGGCGCTTCTGGTGGTACTGGGTGCTGCGGTTCTGATGAATGCGGGCGGGCTTTCGATGGCGATGGGGGCCTTCATGGCCGGGGTGCTGTTGTCGGAATCAAGCTTCCGTCACCAGCTGGAGGCCGATGTCGAACCCTTCCGCGGCCTCTTGCTGGGCCTCTTTTTCCTCGGCGTCGGCATGGCGCTGGATCTGGATATCATCGCGGCCAACTGGACCATCATCGCGATCTCGGTCCCGGCCTTCATGGCCCTGAAGATGCTGGTGATCTACGGCGTCGCCCGTCTGACCAAAGCACCAAAATCCGAGGCCATCGAGCGCATGGTCCTGATGGCGCAGGGTGGTGAATTTGCCTTCGTGCTTTATGCGGCAGCCACGCAATTCGGCATCCTGACGCCGGAATGGAATGCCAATCTGACCGCGATCATCATCATCTCGATGGTGCTGACGCCCTTGATGATCATCCTGCACGGGCGGCTTGCGCCAAAAGCGGTTGCATCCATGGATGGGGTCGAAGCGGCGGAAGACCTGTCCGGGCGGGTGTTGCTGATCGGCTTTGGCCGCTTTGGCCAGATCGTCAGCCAGCCGCTGCTGGCGCGTGGCCATTCGGTCTCGATCATCGACACCGACCCCGAGGCAATCCGCACCGCCGCCGAATTCGGCTTCAAGGTCTTTTACGGTGACGGGTCGCGCCTTGATATCCTGCATGCGGCGGGGGCGCAGAATGCCAGCCTGATCCTGGTCGCGGCCTCAGACCGTGATGCGATCTCCCGCACGGTCGAGCTGGCGCGCCACGAATTCCCGCTGGTGCCGGTGCTGTCACGCTCCCTGTCCCGCCAGCATGCGCTGGAACTGCTGCATCATGGGGCGGCCTTCCAGATCCGCGAAACTTATGAATCTGCAATGGTCATGGGGCGTGAGGCGCTGGTCCGGCTGGGCGAGCCGCCCGAGGTGGTGGATGAGATCGTTGCCACCGTCCGTGCCCAGGATGCCGAGCGCATGGCGCTGGAGCAGGCCGGTGGCATGGCCGAGAGCAAGGCCCTGATCCATGGCAATGCGCAGCAGGCCGGTGGTGGTCACGGGAGTGGGCATTGAGCATGAACCTCTCGCCTGCCACCGGAGTGGTTGCCTGGTGGGCGCGTGCGGGTGAGCGGGGCGAGTGGTTCGCCCATCGCCCCGCATTTGATCACGCCTTCCGCGAGCACTATCTCGATCTGCATGAACAGGCCGCCGCAGGGGCCTGTGACGACTGGATTGAAACGCCTGAAGGCGCGCTGGCGCTGGTGATCCTGCTGGATCAGTTCCCTCGCAATGCCTTTCGCGGTACGGCGCGGATGTACGCGACCGATCCCAAAGCCCGCGCCGTCGCACGTCAGGCCGAAGCACGCGGGTATATGGCGGAACTCGACCCTGGCCTGCGGCTGTTTCTCGCTTTGCCGTTCTCGCATTCAGAGGCGCTTGAAGATCAGGACCTTGCGGTCGCGCTGAACCGCCGCCTCGGCCAGCCCTGGCTGAGCCATGCCGAAGGTCATCGCAGCATCATCCGTCGCTTTGGCCGTTTCCCGCACCGCAATCCGATCCTCGGCCGCGACACCACAGCCGAGGAGGCTCGTTTTCTGAGGAATGGAGGCTTTCGAGGGTGAGCCTTCGTGGCCTCCCGCTTCGCAGCAAGTGTCTGCGCTGTCGACATATTCCTGGGACATGTCGATTTCTTAAGTCTGTTTCGACATATGTCGGTCCAGACCAGCCGACAGCGAATGGCCGCAAGCACGGGTCGCCAGTGCTCGCCGGGCGACTGACTATTGGTGTACTCGCCTCCGGTCTGCCGTCGTATTGACGCATGGTGCTGTCGCAGCAAGCGCGCCCTTAGTTCACCCGCAGGTTCCGGCGAGCGGTTTCGCGGGCCAGGATCTCGCGCGCCGGATGATTAGCTATCGGGACCGAGAGGTTGGCCGAGATATCGCCTGTTGCGATCAGGGCATGGTATCGGTTGCAGCAGACCCGCAGGAACGAGGTGAAATTGCCAAGATCGTGATCGGCATCCATTGCCTCGTGCCAGAGCCGCGTGATCAGCTGCGCGACGGTCATCCCGTCGCGCGCGCCGATCTCGGTCAGGGTGTCCCAGAAATGGTTCTCGATCCGGATCGAGGTGGCGACCCCATCGATGCGGAGCGAATGTGTACGGCTTTGCCATTGTTCGGCATCGGCCTTGATGAAGAGTTCGCACATCGCAGGGCCTCCCTTCCCGTTGATGTCAGAGGATCGCCATGAACTGCTTCAGCCAGGCGGGATGCGCGGGCCAGGCCGGCGCTGTCACCAGATTGCCATCGGTCACGGCTTCTGTCACCGCAATATCGGCGAAGGTGCCACCCGAGGCGGTGACCTCATAGGCGCAGGCCGGATAGGCCGAGCAGGTGCGGCCCTTGAGAACCCCGGCGGCGGCCAGCAGCTGCGCGCCATGGCAGATTGCCGCGACGGGCTTTCCGGCGTCGAAGAAGTGGCGGACCCTGGTCAGCACCTCGGGGTTCAGCCGCAGATATTCCGGTGCCCGGCCACCGGGCACCACCAGCGCATCATAACTGGCGGCATCCACCGCGTCGAAATCGGCGTTCAGCGCGAAATTATGGCCCGGCTTTTCGGAATAGGTCTGGTCGCCCTCGAAATCATGGATTGCGGTCTTGACCGTATCGCCCGCCTTCTTGCCGGGACAGACGGCATCGACGCTGTGGCCGCAGGCCAGCAGCGTCTGGAACGGGACCATAGTTTCATAGTCTTCGGTGAAATCGCCGGTGATCATCAGGATCTTCGCCATCTCGCATCCTCCCTTGGCTCGCGGTGCAGAAAGGATAGGGCAGGGGGCGACAGCACGGGTGTTAACGGAATACTACAGCCGCCCCGCCACAAATGCGGCGGGGCGCGGCGCGGGTATCAGCCTTTTTGCGGGGCGAAGGGGGCCCGGTATTGCGATTGGCGCTCCAGCATCCAGCCCGGATACTCGGGCGGCAGTTTTGTTACGCTGTCGAGCGCGGCCAGATCCTCGGCGGTCAGCACCACCTCGGTCGAGCGGATATTGTCCTGCAACTGTTCGATCCGCTTGGCCCCGACAATCACGCTGGTCACAACCGGCTGGTGCAGCAGCCAGGCGAGGGCCACTTGCGCCACCGTGCAGTCCTTGGCCGAGGCGATATCGCGCATCACCTCGATGGCGGCATCGCCGCGCGCCAGATCCACGGGTGGGAAGTTGAAGCTCGCTCTCCGGCCGTCATTGGCGGTCGTTCCGCCGCTGTATTTGCCCGACAGAAAGCCCCCGGCCAGCGGGCTCCAGACCATCAGGCCAAGGCCCTCGGAGCGCAGCATCGGAACGATCTCGCGTTCCAGATCGCGGCCCACCAGCGTGTAATAGGCCTGCAAGGACAGGATCGGCGCCAGCTTGCGCGCCTCAGTGATGCCGATCGCCCTGACGATCTGCCAGGCCGCCCAGTTCGACAGCCCGATGTAGCGCACATGGCCTTGCCGGACGAGCGTATCGAGTGCCTCCAGCGTCTCTGCAATCGGCGTCACCGGGTCGAAGCCGTGGATCTGGTAGAGGTCAATATGGTCCATCTGCAAGCGCGACAGGCTGGCCCTGGCCTGCGCCATGATATGCGCGCGAGAGGCGCCGCGGGCGTTCGGGCCTTCGCCCATCGGTCCCAATACCTTGGTTGCGATCACCACATCGTCGCGCGGGATGCCAAGATTGCGGATCGCCTGACCGAGGATCCGCTCGCTCTCGCCACCCGCATAGACATTGGCGGTGTCGATGAAGTTGATACCGGCGTCAAAGGCGGCCTTGACCAGCGTGTCGGCCTCCTCCTGCTGCAACTGGCCGATCTGGCCCCACATGCCATCCGATCCGCCGAAGGTCATGGTACCAAGGCAGAGTTCCGAGACCAGAAGGCCGCTCGGGCCGAGAGTGCGATACCGCATGGGCAGTTCCTTTCGCGATGTAGGGCAGGTCCGGGGGCAAAGCCGCCTGCTCACCGTGAAGATAGCGCTGTCCCATCCGGACCGGCGACGCGGATCCTCGCATATCCTTGCACGATCCTCTCATTCGCGCGGAATTCGGGGTGCGGCCTGCAACATCGGCGATTAGATTGCAGCCTATGCAAGCCAATACCCTCTCTCCGCTCAAGGACCTGATTGATCGCCAATGGCGGGCGCATGGCCGGGAAACCCCGATCGATGGGCTATTGTTGACTTCAGTCACGGAACCGACCGGCCCGATCCATGCCGTTTACCGCCCCTCGCTTTGTGTTGTCGTGCAGGGTGCCAAGACCAGCATGCTCGGCGATCGCGCCTATCGCTATGATGAGGGCAAATGCCTGATCGCGTCGATGGAAGTGCCGATCCGCGCCGAGATCACCCGAGCGACGTTGGAACGCCCCTATCTGGCCTTCAGTCTCGCGCTGGATCCCGCAACGATCTCTGACCTGCTGCTGGAGCTGGTGGGAACGGAAGAGGCGCCCGCCGGGGCAGCGCTGGCGGTTCATGCCCTCGGGCCAGAGCTTGTCGATCCGCTCTGCCGTCTGCTGACCCTCTGCGCCCGGCCGCGTGACATTGAAGTCCTTGCACCGATGATCCGGCGTGAGATCACCTGGCTCTTGTTGAACGGGCCGATGGGGCCGGTGCTGCGCCAGATCGGACTCGCAGGTAGCCATATGGCGCGGATCGGTCGGGCCATCACCTGCATCCGCGAGGGCTTTTCGGATCAGTTGAACGTGCGGCAACTGGCCGATGTCGCGGGGATGAGCCCCGCCACATTCCACCGCCACTTCAAGGCCGTGACGGCGATGACGCCAGTGCAATACCAAAAGCAGTTACGCCTTCAGGAGGCGCGTCGCCTGCTGCTCGCCGACAGCGCTGATGTTGCGCGGATCGGCTATGCCATCGGTTACGAAAGCCCGTCGCAATTCAGTCGCGAGTATCGCCGCCTGTTTGGATCGTCCCCGGGGCGGGACGGACAGGAGATCCGTAGAAGCTTGATTCCGCGAGTTGATGTGTGAGGCGTGTGCGCAAGTGGGCGGGGAGCTGCCTGACGGCAGCGCGGCATTGCAGATGCAGCAGCACCGGGAAAGCGGTCACTCATGCAACGCGCGGCGAACCGGGTGCTTGGTGGCTAGGAACGGGCAGGAACGGGTTGCAGCACAGTCGGAGTTGCTAGAGGCTTGGGATGATCAGCAGCAGATTGCGGAGGGGATATGGCTTGCAGCGTCAAATATTTAAGCAGTGCTGGCCTTCAGTACCGAGAAGTGAAAGGCGTCGGCGCGCTTGCCAAGGAATTCCCCATTAACTGGCTAGTGTATGCGTCTCTTAATGCATTTCCCAAGAACAGTTCGCCGATTGAGATCGACTTACTCGTGATCATGGATGATCGCGTAGTCTTGCTCGAGCTGAAAGACTGGAATGGTCCGATTACGACCAAAGGCGACCTCTGGGTTCACTCAGGACGGCGGGAACGGTCTCCTGTCGTTCTGGGAAATGAGAAGGCAAAGAAAATTAAGGGAATACTGAAGAACCAGATCCCTTCAATGAGTAAAGTCTACGTCGATTCTCGTGTCGTCCTTACGGGCACTTCGACTCGCGATATGCTGCCAGACAGCGAGAAACCCTACGTTCTCACCTTAGAGGAAGCAAAGCTACTCGGCAACAAGAAGGAGCGGAACAGGATCCTCGGGCAAGTGACATTGTCATCGGTCAAGCCAAACATGCTGGTCAAGGACTTCGAAAAACTCTTTGGTAACGGATCATATTTCCAGCCGCGAACGATGACATGGGACGGTTATGCGGTAACTGATGAAGATTTCTACGTTCATCGTAATGACATCTGGCGCGAACATCGAGTGCAGCTTGCACGCGAGCAACGTGTAAAAGGGCTTCTCAGGCTGTGGCGGTTTGACAAGTTACCCGTTGGCTTGAACGAACCGGGAGGGCGAAGACTGATCGCTGATCGAGAATTGCGCGCCGTCGCTTACTTGGGGGATAGCGCGAGTTGGATGTCGGAACGCGGAATATTGAAGCAAGTCGGTGCTGCACCTGACGAAGTGCTGACCGAGCATCACCAGGTTCTCTCTGTTCCTACTGGGTGGACAACGTTGAGGCGCTATTTGGCCCGCAACGGGTCTGAACTCTCCTGCGAGCATCGCGTGGACATTGCACACACGATGGCTTCGATGATCGCAGAGTTACATGCACACGGCCTTGCACATCGGGACATTGGCGGGGACGCCGTCTGGGTCGGTTCTCCAACAAATATGGCGTTGACCGGGTTCTTCTCGGCAACGATCCCGGACGATATATCCGTTTCAGACTATCTTGGCGTGCTGGGCACTTATTCGGACCCGGAACAAGATTGGGGCGGTGCCGTAGCCACTGGGAAGGAGCGTGACGTCCGTAGCGTCGGTCTGCTGATGCGTGAGCTTGCGGCACTCGAGGGTGAAAACAATTCACTGCCATCAGGTTGGATAGAAGTTACTGACAGAGCCCTCTCGCCCCCCGGCCAGCGCTTCGAGGATGGTCGGAGATTGGCGGAGGCGCTGGGCGAACTCAGGACGCCATCCGGACCACACATTGATCAGTCGAGGCTCGATGAATTTCAAACAGACGTAATTCCCTATGTCCAGTTCCCCCCAATTGGGAAAATGGCGAGCGGGCAGCACACTACAAGGTACGAGAGCGTCACCGGTCAGAGGCGAACGCTCGTCAAGGTTTGGAATGGTCTCCTCCGTGGAGATGCCCGTCGCGATCATGCGCTTCTTGCTATGCTCGAGGAGGCCGTCGCACTGAGAGCGATGCCGCTGGCTGGCGTCGCACCTGTCGTCGCAAGCGGGCTGTCTCCAGTAGGCCCGTACATCGTCACTGAATGGGTGGATGGTGCTCCTCTAGATGAGTATGTCGCTCCGAGCGAAGAAATTCTGCTTACGATGTTGGCAAACTTGGTCTCATCAGTCGACGCGCTTCATGCTCGCGGTTTTGGGCATGGAGACCTTCACCCCAAGAACGTCATCGTGGGTTACGATGATAAAGTCTGCTTGATTGACGCATTGGACATTTCCTTGGTCGGCCCCGGAAAGTTGGGTAGTCCGGCTTGGGCGCCGGAAGACCGTGAACGCTGTACAACGCAACAGATTGACCGTTTCGCGGTTTGCAAGATTGTTATGACGTTCGCGAACATGTTGGGCACGACTGGCTCGTCGCAGCTAGTTGCGACAGCGAAAGGTGAAATTGAAAGGCGTCCTATCGAGACCTTAGCCCCGATTGCCGAGTCGATCGCCGACACCCTTTACGAACTACGCAAGGAGCCAACACCGACGTTCCAAATAGTTGGTGCTGTCCCCGCTGAAATATCTCTCGAGACTGATGACGGAAAACTCTGGGTCAAACGCTACCGCCCTAGTGATAATCATGAAGTTTTCTGGATTACCGGCCTTAACAAACGCCTTCTGATGCGGATCAGGGATGGCAGCGTTGAGCCGGTTGAGCTTGGGGATGCGGCCTTGGTGGAGCTGGGGCGTGGCACTAGCGTGGCGATGAATGTCTCGATTCAGCAAGGAATTCACGGAGGTGATGTCGCTGCGCTTGTCGGATTTCTACAGAGCCATGTTGACCCTGAGTCAGCGACCTTGGAGGAAGCGCAGAAAGAAGTACCGGATTGGGAGGGCGAAGAAGAGGTATCTGAATTTGAGGTAACAGCGGAACTTGAAGAAGGAGATCTAATCGCTACTGATAGCATGCGGCCGCTCGATGTTAGACGTATGTGGATGCGTGCAGCGGAGATCGAAGAAGACATAGTGCTTCAGGTTCGTCTTGATAGGCGCTTCCCAGATGAGGGTCAGTCAGCTGTCTATGAGTATGAAACCCCTCGGCCCCTTGAGTTTGAGGACGACGATGTCGTTGAGGTGCGCCAAGGCGGTGTTCAGGGGCGGCGCGTAGGGCAGCTGGATGTTCCTAAGTGTGACACCAAACAAATTGCGATCCAGAATCAGAAGTTCTCGGTGGCGGAGGGAGAGTATGTATCTCTCATTGACCGCCGGGATCGTGTTTCCAAAGAGCGTCGTCGTAGGGCCGTAGAACGGATTACACGCAGAGCCAGCGCTATTCCTGACCTGATTGACTGGAATGCCCCCACTGAAGTGGTCCACCCACAGGGATATGCTTATCCCGTTTTCAGGAGGACCAGATTATGGCTGGCAAGCGAGAGAAGCCCGAAGATATCGTTCTGAAGCTGCGGCAAGTTGAAGTGCTGCAAGGCCAGGGCAAGTCGGTCTCTGATGCTGTGCGACAGATCGGAGTGACAGTGCAGACCTATTATCGATGGCGCAAGGAATACGGCGGTATGAACCGCGATCAGCTCAAGCGGCTGAAGGAGCTTGAGGCGGAGAACC